>CAZYTI010000048.1:5696-11883 GCA_964650065.1 uncultured bacterium | reverse complement strand
CGTGAGCATGACCTTCAATATTATATGTCTTTCTTCTCTTTCTTTGTATTTGTTTAGATTGATCAGTCATGATGAATTTATATTTAAAAAGGTTGATATGTTCGGCACGGCCTGAAGCCTGTCCCGGCTCGTTACGGGAGCACGTGCCACACGTGTTTCATTTATTATTGTTATAACTTGTCCTGGACACCCGACGGCAAATAGAAATCCTTCAGCATTAATAGCGAGGCCTGTCACCCAGACATTGGTCAAGAGAATTTGCCGCCAAGTAGCCCCTCCATCAGTTGATCGCCAGACCCCTCGGTTTGTTCCAGCAAGGATATCTCCATCTTGCAGTATGAGAATCGACCTGATCCAACGATCGCCCATTTGACCAAGCAAAGACCAACTCTCTCCATAATCGGTCGACATGAACATCCTTCCCTTGATACCTCCGGCGAATAAAAATCCATTTGGATCAATATATAAGGCTGTAACAACACCACCATACGGTCCATTCGCCTGCTGCCAGAAGAGGGTTTGTGAATAAGATTGATTAAAAATAAAAAGTAAAAGGAAAGAATATGACACCTTAAACAGGGGATAAAGGTCCTTCATATCACACCTCCACCAGATAAAATATGCAAAATATATCTAACTATCTGCATGTATTTTGCATCGCTGATCGAACAGTCCACATAGGTTCTATCTTTCATATTCTCTATACTTTCTACAATTTTCATGACCTCACATCCCGGTTCACTCCACCAAAAGCATCTTCTTCATGACAAAAAAGGAACCTGCTTCAATTCTGCATAGATACAATCCGGTGGGGACCTTCTCACCATGATTCCCGGTACCATCCCATCTGACAGTATAACTTCTGGGCGCCTGCTCTTCATCCACCAGCACCTTCACTTCCTGACCCAGCAGATTAAAAATGGTCAGATTGACATGTCTTTGGACGGGAAGGTCGTATCGAACCTCCGTTCCGGAATTGAAGGGATTGGGATAATTCTGATAGAGATAAAAACCCTCTGGCACTATCAACATTTCAGGAATGGTTTCCTCCCGAAAACCAATATTAAATATATGCTCCTTACGGGATCGTGCCCAATGGGCATGATATTTCATCACAGAGATGCTGGAGAGCCGATCTGCCCCCATACCTCCTACATAAGCAATGATCACCTCCTGCGTGTCACCCAGGGCCATGCTGAACGGACCGGAACCGCAATAGAAACGCCGGTCTCCCGGAGCCAGGGGATATGCTTCTCCCTGGCCATCGATGTGACCCTCTCCGGTAACCGGATCTCCGGCATAAGGCAAAGTCGTTGGTGACATACCCGATGGAAACGGACAATAGGTAAAATAATGGTTGTACACAGGGCAATATCCCTTTAGATATTGATATATATACAACGGATAATCATGAATGATCGGGGGATCACCGCGGGGATTGGGTGTAGACCAGGAGAAGGATGTCATGGGTATATTCTTATAATCGCCTCGTATCCCCATATTGAAAGACGCACGATCCCCTGGAGATGGAACAACCGGACCCTGGAGGAGGGAGTACCCCATCGAAGGTGAAGGCAATTCATACCTGGTAAACTCGACATCCGTATCATGACTGTTGTATGCATACCCCAGGCTTAAAGTGGTATCACAACCTATCAAATCATCATGTGGGTTTCCGATATCCGGATCAGACCACTGGGCGATATACATGCTGTCAATACGAGCCGTGTCAGGCGTGCCGGCATGCCCTTTATAGATGAGTCTGATCCGTTTAAAGATGATGTGCTGCAGAGGTTCATTCAATGGAAATACAGGACGATTGTAGCCCCACAATGTGACCTGCATCTCCAGACCAATGGGTGAAGTGCCAAACCCGGCTGCTCTTCTTGCATCCAAATCGTTGGCCACGTACCAAATCACCTGATCCGCATAGGCCAATCCGGGCTCATCATCACCGTCCATATTTCCATTACCGTTGATATCATAGAAAGGTGCACCCTTATGCCACGGCCAATCTGTCCAATCCTCCTTATACTGCATCCGGACCTGTTTTATTTGGTCCTGTGTGACGTCGTTCACAGGGATTCGAAAGTATTTGGCCGCATCATGGAGCAGATAAGCAGTCTCCCAATCCCGACGGATTCGCCAGATACGAACATCCGGCGAATCGTCATTTTCTGCAAATCCCCTTGTGATAATCCTCCCCGACCGCAGGCCACTTCTATACTGTGACCCGCCGATCCGCTGCAATTGATCTCTACCATCATGGACCAAACCGCCCCACACAATACCATCGCAGTAGATGACCGGTGTAGTATCCATTGGATAAAAACCAGCACAACCTGTAAAATCATAACCGGACATTCCATCGGCCTGCATCCAAAAAGAAATATGATTGATATTCACCAGTGTCGCCACAGGCTCGCCGGTTGCTTTATGGAACGGATATGAAAATTTGTGCTCAACATGTTTCTGAGAAATTGTTTCATTCTCTGTTTTTGCGGATAAAGGGCAATAAACCATGGTAAAAATACATATTAAAAAGAAAATTTTCAATCGTAACATATTACACCCCCACATTTTTTGAAATGAAAAAAAGCCGACCTCCAAGATACACCTCACCTCTTGAATTCGGCTATAATTCATCTCTCCCGATCATGTTGCCTCCACTAAAGTACTATTCATCTAGAGTATGTCATCAGACCATTCCAGGCATTCTTTGTATTCGGATGTAATTAATCCACCCCACGTGGATCACCCACAAAAACAGAGTGCGGAGCGTATGGTAAAGAAATACTCATCATTCGCCCTCCCCCCATATCGACTGCGCTAAAACCCGGAGGAGTGAATTCACCATATGAGAGGAGTTCCTTTGTTCCAATATCAAAAGTTTTTATACTGTATTTCCTCTCTTCCCCATAGACATTTTCATTTGCTGTGAATGAGGTGTCCGTAGTCAAATAGACAGCGAGAATATAATTTCTAAAATTAAAACTGGTTAAAAATTCACCTTCGGAATCGAAAATACTGGCACGTCGACTCCTGTAAACCATTACAAACAGCCTTCCATCCGGAAGGACATCCATATTTCCAATACTTTTGAATTCGCCTGGACCTCCTCCCTGTGCACCAATGGTTTTAAGATACTGCCCCCTCTTATCGAAAACCTTTATCGCTTGGTCTGAACGGTCACTGATATATATATTTTCTTCGTCATCCACAACAACTCGAGAAGGCTGATAAAGTATAATCTCCCCTGTTTCATCCTCTTCTCCAATGGTGAGTTCTTCTTCGAAAGTAACAGTCATTTTAGGATACATCGGTGTTTCAGAATTGTGGACATATTGTATACCGTCAATCGTTTCAACAGTAGGTTGATTAATTTTTTTCACACAATTGACTATGAATAGAAAAACGGAAATCAAGATAAACAAAATTGTGTTCTTCATAACATCCTCCTATTAAGATTCAACTCTTTTGCTCATTGAACAAATTTCTATTTAAAACATACGGATCACAATCTATCATATTGCTTTTTAATGTAAAACGACTCATGACAGACAGACAAATAAAAAAAGCCAGACCTCAAAGTGTACTCCACCTATGCAGCCTGGCTATAGAAATAACCGGATTATGTTTAGAGTCGCCAAAGCGCCAAAGCTGCTATCACCTCTCTCCTTGGTAAAACAGCTCGCTTAAATTGCTAAAATGTTGAAAATTCCCTTTACTCTTAACTTTATAATAATTTATTTATAAATGAAAGTCAAGGGAAAAGTGCGATTAACGAGAATTGGTATGAATTGGTGGTTAAAATTGTTTAGAAGAATCACAGATCCGTTATCCCCTCTCGGATGGCAAATTTGACAAGGTCGGGTATGTTGTGCAGATTCAATTTATTCATAATATGTTGACGATGTGTCGCTATGGTTTTTACGCTAACGAAAAGGTCGGAGGCGATCTCCTTCGTCGATTTTCCTTCGGCGAGGAGCTGCAACACCTCCCTTTCCCTATCGGTTAGAGAGGTGAATACCGAACTCTCCTTCGATGACAGTTGATTCATATAATCCTGGACCACTGTGCCGGCGACCTTTGGACTCAGATAGGTCTGGTCATTCATGACGGTCTCGATAGCACGGAACAATTCATCAAAAGCACAATCTTTCAGCAGATAACCCGATGCCCCTGCCTGGAGCATGCCTGCGACAAATTTCCTGTCCGAATACATGGAAAGAGCGATGACTTTAATATCCTCTTCAGTATGTATAATTTGTCGGGTCGCCTCAATGCCATTCAGGTCAGGCATACTGATATCCATGATGACCACATCCGGATTCAGCTCCAAAGCCAACTTTACTGTCGTTCGTCCATCCTCTGCCTCGGCAATGACCTCAACGTTTGCGTGCTGCTCTAATAAACTGCGGAGCCCTTTTCGCATGATGTTGTGATCATCGGCCAGGAGAATTTTAATAGACATATTGTCCTACTCCGATTTACTTTCAATTTGTTTCAGGGGTGCGCTCAAAACAACACGGGTTCCCACATCTTTTTTGGACCGGATTTCAAATAGTCCTCCCACATGATCCAATCTTTCCCGGATATTGAAGAGTCCAAATCCACTGGTAGACTCCATACTCACATGAATATTGGATGTATCAAACCCCACACCGTCATCCTCTACCGTGATCTGGATGCGACTGTCAAATCTGGTTATATTTACATCCACATTTTTTGCCTGTGCATGTTTTACAATATTATTGAATAATCCACGTAATGTCTGAAAAAGGACGATCTGAACATCTGCCTCCAATGCATCCGGCAAATCGTCTCCCTTGACTTTCAGGGGAATACCATACTGTTTCTCATATTTTTCTGCCAGCCATTCCACCACCGGGACCAATCCCAATTCATAGAGAATGGGCGGACTCAGCTCGAATGTTAATGTCCGTGTATCCTGGATGGTCTGGTTGATGAGTTCCAAAACTTCTTTCAGGGGATCCAACAGTCGGGCAGAAGATCCCAACTCACGAAATGCCGACAGTTTTATTTTGGTGACAGCCAGAGTCTGCACGATGCGATCATGCAGCTCTGTGGCAATACGGCGACGTTCCCGTTCCTCGGCCAATGACAATTCGGAGGCGAGAGATCGTAATTTATTCTGATAATGCAATCGCTCAGAAATTTCTGCCTGCAGGGCCTCATTGGCCTTAACCAGATCGGCCGTGCGTTCCCTCACGCGCACTTCCAGCTGATCTCTGACTCTCCGCAGAGCTTCATCGGCCATGATCTTTGCCCTGGCAAATGCCAGGTCCTGAGCAATCTCCGTCAACAGGTAAATTTCTCTCTCATCAAAATAATGCTGCGTTTTGAGGCATACCATCATAATGCCCACGAGAGATTTCTCCACCATCATAGGAATTAAAATGGATTGATGATCCTTTCCATGTTGACAATATCCGCACCCGGTGCAATATTCCTCTGTGCTATAAATAACCAGTTGGGAGCGGGTTCTCAAGACGGTCTTGATACATTCCGGAGCCTCACCTTCCAGGGTCACTTCCCATGTTTCCAGGGGATGTTCACCACTATGGGCCAGGGGAATGATCACCTGTCTCTTATCGTCTATGATAGAAAAGGTGATATCAATATAATTACGTGTTTTCAGGAGCAGATCAATGGATTTTTGAAGAAGCTTCTGCAGACCGGATTCCTGACTGATAATCTGGGCGATATCTTTGATGCATACCAAAAGATCATGAAGATAATTGATTTGCTCTTCATTCTGTTTCCGAAGGGTGATATCCTGTACGATGCCTAACATTCGGATCGGTTGGCCGGTTTCATCCCGAAAAACAGCACCGGTTTCCGAAACCCAATGGACTTGACCATCCGGCCAGACGATACGATGCTCAATATCATATGCCTTCTGCTCCTCGATACAGCGGGTGACGGAATCCTCCACAAAACGCCTGTCGTCTACGTGTACACAATTCAGAAATGCCTCATAGGTCGCACCAAACTCGCCTGATCGAAAACCGAACATGGGTTCAATCTGCTCTGACCAGTATAGATCGTTGGTCGGGATATTCCAATCCCAGCTTCCGATGTTCGCCGCCTTCTGGGCTAGTACATATCGCTCCTCACTCCTCTGCAGCTCCGTTTCCACCCGCTTGAGTTCAGTAATATCTTC
>CAZYTI010000048.1:0-5686 GCA_964650065.1 uncultured bacterium | reverse complement strand
CCAGCACCCGCCTTTCCCCGGTGACTTCGAGTGGAATCGTTGAAAGGAGAAAATGCAGTTCCAGCACACGATCACCCTGATGAAGCATCCATGGTGTCGGCACACGATACTGTGGTTTCTCTGTCTTTAAAGCATTCAAAATGGTACTGCGAACCATGCACTGCTGACATTGGTCACCGAATCCACATCCTGAGGATTTCTCCAACGCATGAACACAATTGAATGCTTCTCCGACCCGAATTTCCAGGATGTCATTCTGCGGGTGGTCCACGAATTTTATCGTGGCCTGATTGACCTGTTTTACGCGCCTCTCGTCATCCAATAATATCATCATGATGGGAGCATGATCATAAATCGCTGCCAGCTCATCATACTGGAGCGCGGCCGCTTGTAATTTCCTGTGGCCCCTTATTGTGGATTTGCATTTTTTAGGTTTGTTGGCCATCACCATCCCACTAAATTTCGCCAAGAAGGTAATATAAGAAAATACTGCTTAAAATGATAAAAAGCAATACCCGTTTTACAACTTTTCGTACATGCTTCTTGAAGCGTGTGGCCTAAGGCGTGAAGTGTCTCTTTCTGTATTCCGAAGGTGTCATTCCTGTGTGTTTCTTGAAAGCCGTATTGAAAACGGATTTGGAGTAGAAACCGGTATCGTACAGGATTTCCAAAACCGTTTGTTCTTTGAATTCCGGAGATGACAGCATTCGCATGGCTTCTTCAATTCGATAGGTGTTGATATAATCGTTGTAGCTGGTATTGAAACGCTCATGTATAATTTGGGAAAGATAGTTATAGTGAATCCTCAGTCTTCGGGAGAGGTCTTTCAGGGTTAAATCCGGATTTAAAAATATTTTTTCTTTTTCCATGAGCTGAACGAGTCGGGGAACGACTTCATCTGCTTTTTGAGGATCTAAAGCGGAAGTCTTGTACTTATCCCTTTGTTTTTTTATCCTGTTTCGATTGTGGAGAACTGTGGCACAGCCGGTAATGGATAAAAAAACAAAAAACAAACCGATCAAAAAATAAGACTTACGGTATATGGGTGAACGAACTTCAAAATCAACGACTGCTCCCTGCTCATTCCAAATGCCCTCATTATTCGCAGCATACACGACGAAACGGTAATGACCCGGATTCAAGTCAAGATATCGAGCAATACGGTCCTGCCTGGGCCGGACATGGATGAAATCTTCATCGAAACCTTCCAATCGATATCGGAATCTTACCTTCTCAGGAGCCGTAAAATCAAAACCCGTGAAACGAATCTCAATGCGGTCAATACGGTGTGATAATGATATCTTCTCCTGTGCCAAGACAGAGACATCTTCAGCATGCACATCTTCAATGATCACAGTGGGAGCATCTGACCTGGTCATCATATCCTTTGGGTTAAAGATCGAAACCCCTTTGACAGTTGGATAATAGAGTTGTCCGGAATCCATCCTCCAGAATGAAGGTTGATGGCCTCCGCTGCATTGACGGCTAACCATGCCTTCGTTTTCATCATAATAAATCGAGGTGATGGAAGAACCATCATTCTCAAAAAAAGCGTTCAGTTCATCGAGCTTTACCCTGAAAACCCCATTGTATGAGCTCATCCACAGATAACCCGGTTCATCTTCTGTAATACTGAAGATATAATTATCCAGCAGTCCCTCCTCAGTCGTGCAGGTCGACATCTCTCCGTTTTTCCATCTTTTCAATCCCAGACCATGGGTACCGATCCAAAGGATACCCGCACTGTCTTCATAGAGTGACATAATCTCAAATTCCGAATCCTGATTATCCCCTGTGAGTTTTGTGAAAACTCCGTCTGAAAACTGGAAGAGCCCCCCTTTGGTCCCGACATAAACATTGCCATCCCGCCCTTCAAGTATAACACATATCGATGTATTCATCAGACCGATCCTGGCATCATAAGAATGAATCCGGTCTTTGTGGTATCGGTACAGACCATCATCCATCCCGATCCATATGCCTCCCAGGCGATCCCCGACGATAGACATGATATGATCTGAAGATAGATTTTCTCGTACAGGAAACGGGATGATCCTTCCATTTCGCAGCCAGTGGATTCCCCCACCATCGGTACCAATCCAGAGATTTCCCAGGGCATCTTCGAAGAGCGCAGAGATAAGACTGCTGGACAGACCCGATTCAATGTCCAGGGTTTGGAGAATCCTCCCATTTCGATATTGACAGAGTCCGCCACGTCTCATACCGATCCAGATCGTGCCTCCCCGATCCTGGAGTAGTGTACTTACCTCATTTTCAGGCAGTCCATCTTCCCGGGTGATATTTTGAACCACCCTCTCCTTCATCTGAACGAGTCCCCCCGATTGGGTACCGATCCAGAACTGTCCATCCCCATCCAGGATAAGGTCATGTACAACGTCATCGGGAAATACAACATCGCTGGAATAGCCCGTGATTAAACCCTCGTGCATGCGTTTGAGGCCATCGGCCATGGTGCCAATCCATAACACACCATGACTATCCTCAATGATGGATGTAATCGGTGTATAGGACGTCCCGGAAACCGGCCTAACGATATTTTCTCCCTGTCTCAGTGAATAGAGCCCTTCAAAGGTACCTATCCAGATGGTACCCATGTGGTCAACGAAAATCCCATTGACGGACAAATTGAACAGCCCCTCATCATAACCATAGATATGGAATATCCCTTCGTAGAATTCTGCCAGGCCTCCTCTCAGCGTGCCAACCCACAGATGACCCCAGGGATCAATGTCCAGGGCAGTGATAATATTGTCATACAGTCCGTCTCCGGTCGTAAAAGTTCGGAAGCCATCTGTGCTGAGACGGTTGAGTCCGTAATCGGTACCCACCCAGAGCTGCCCCTTAAAATCGGCAGTGATGGCCCGGACATGGTTATTGGATAATCCATCCACGACGGTATAACTTTTCCAAATCCGGTCATTGTATGAAACCAGGCCGCCTCCGTCCGTGCCGATCCAGAGTACATGATTCGTGTCCTCATATAATGCAAGGATCCTGACATTTTTTAAGGATTCTGTATTCCATCTGGTGAAAATCTCAAAACGGACACCATCGAATCGAACGAGACCCGATGGTGTTCCCATCCAGATATAGCCATCATGGGTCTGAATCAACGTATTGACGGTGTTCTGTGGAAGGCCGGATTGAATCGTCCAGGTCCGAGTGAGATATTCTTCCCAAGGCCTTGCCGGGTTCTGAGCAACAAGATGACGGGGGTGAATGGATGACAGATATCCGATGACACCTGAGAGCAGAATAAATTTTGTAAATTTTAAATTTTTCAACGGTTATGCATTGGTTTGGATTAAGAATTTCAGTCGTTTTGTATACGACGCCATGATTGAGTTGTTTCTAAAATGATCAAATAATAATATCTCGATGATAATTTGTAATCTTTACAACGGTCGAGACTCACACCCCCCAAAACCCCCCATATTAGGGGGGACTCCCAACCCCCCCCCCAACAAAAAAGGGAAAGGGAGGAAGAAAGGAGAATGGGAGGACTCCCAACCCCACCCCCATCATAAATGTAATATATCAAATTAGTCCGTAAAATTGAAATCGTTGATAACAAATGATATTTCCTGTCGATTTAAGCAGTCTTATGGAGATTGTAAATACGAAAAGATATGTACAATTTTAAAAGTCCCCCCTATAAAGGGAGCTTGTCCCGAGTCTTCGGGAGGATTAGGGGGGTGTGAAAATGAAACACGGCAATTCAATCCATGGAAAAAAACACCCTTGAATTTTCCTTTTCCCCTTCCTTTCACTATACAATCCCATAATAACTCATTCATGGAGAAAAATCAAGCAAAATGTACTCATCGGGGATGACCCATCGGCTATTTTTCATTTGATTTTTTGATACAAAATCGTACATTGATTTGAATGATATTGTGAAAGGGATGCTATGAAGAAGAAATCCATCACCCCAATAGTGGTTATCATTTTTTCTGCATTGATTCTGATTAATTGCTCCTCTTCTTATGATGTGATCATTTCGGGTGGAACGATTTATGATGGGACCGGGGAAACGCCATATCAGGCCGATATCGGTATTAAAGATGGGACGATTAAAACCATCGGAAAGATTGAAAAATCGAGCGCAAAACAAATTTATGCTGAGGGTCTCTTCATTGCACCGGGTTTTATCGACATACACACCCATTGTGATCGGGACCTGCTCAACACCCAACGCAGGCATGCAGAGAATTACCTCACTCAAGGCGTCACAACAGTCGTCACCGGCAATTGTGGCAGTGGTACTTATCGTGTCAGGGAATTCTTCAACAAACTCGACTCCCTGGGCATCGGACCCAATGTCATCCATCTGGTGGGACATGGCACCGTCAGACGGGCCGTTATTGGACAGGAAGACCGGGAACCGACACCTGAGGAACTCGAGCGAATGAAAGCCTTCCTCGCCCAGGGCATGGAAGGAGGCGCCGTGGGTTTCTCTACCGGCCTCTTTTATGCACCCGGGAGTTATGCAAAGACAGAAGAGATCATCGAATTGGCCAAACAAGTGAAGGCATACAAGGGGATCTACGCCTCGCATATCCGTGATGAGAGCAATTATACCATTGGACTCCGGGCTTCCATTCAGGAGGCCATCACCATTGGTGAGCAGGCGAATATTCCCGTACAGATATCCCACATTAAAGCCCTGGGTAAATCCGTATGGGGAGCATCCGCTGCTGTCTGTAACTTGATTGAGAAGGCACAGGAGCGCGGTGTAAAGGTCTATGCAGACCAGTATCCATACATTGCCTCCAGTACCGGTCTCTCTGCGGCCACAATCCCCCGGTGGGTTCAGGCCGGAGGAAAAATGAGCGACCGATTCAATGATCCAAAATTATTACCAAGAATAAAAAGAGAGATGGCTGAGAACATCGAGCGTCGGGGCGGACCCGAGAGCCTGGTCATATCATCTTATCCTAAAAATCGGAATTTTGATGGTAAAAACTTGTTAGAAATCAGTAAGCTCATGAAAAAGCCGGCTGTTGAAACGGCCATCGATCTGGTGCTCAACGGGGGTCCCAGCGTCATCTCCTTCAACATGCAAGAATCGGATCTCGAACTTTTCATGAAAAAATCCTATGTCATGACGGGGTCCGATGGACATGTTGTGGTACCGGACAACAGTTTCCCCCATCCCCGCAGTTATGGGGCATTCACCCGGAAAATCCACAAGTATGTGATCGAGAAAAATGTCATTACCATGGAACAGGCGATCCGGGCGGCCACGTCCCTCCCGGCACACATGCTCGGATTGAAAGACAGAGGAAAATTGGAGGAAGGATATACGGCCGATATCCTCGTGTTCGATCCCAACAGGATTGAGGATAAAGCCACATTCACCGAACCCCATCAGTACAGTGCAGGCATTCAGTTTTTGTTCATCAATGGTGAAGTGGTCATTGAAGAAGGCGACTACAATGGCAAACTCGCCGGAAAAACGATTAGAATGAAAAAATGAACGTCTAATCGAACATTACTCATATCTTAAGCTCTTCACCGGATTGACACCCGCCGCCCTGATGGCCTGATAACTCACGGTGAAAAGCGCGACCATCAATGCCAATAAACCGGATAGCACGAAAAGCCACAGTTTGATATCCACTCGATACGCATAATTCTGAAGCCAACGGTGAAGCACAAAATA
>CAZYTI010000047.1:5353-11902 GCA_964650065.1 uncultured bacterium | reverse complement strand
CTCATCGATGGGATGGGAATCTCCCTATCTCAGGAGGAACGCGATGAGATTGAAATCATCCCCACAGAGAATTTGCTTGCCTTTATGGCTTATTGCAGGGGCCTGGATTTCGAGGACAGGGGGATGTACCGGGAAGCGGCAGATGCATACGACGAGGCTGCGAAACTCGATCCCGGATATTCCCAGGCAGGTCAAAAGCGTTCCAGGTGTGAGTCCCTGGCTGTAGGTGAGATCGATCTGTCCGAAATCCAGCGATTGGTCGATCAAACGACAATGCCTCTCGAACCCGTGCAGGCCTCTGAGCTGAATCCTGTAATGATTCACGTGCTGCACATGGGGACCATGTTGAATCAGGGATTCCTGCCAGGCGTTGAATCCCGGAAGCCTATCCAAGAGCAGAGTAGGTCGAGTTTCGGCAACTCGGCAAATATCAATGTGTCCATTCCGCTTCCCGAGAATCGTTAAATCAGGAGTCAACCATGCAAACGAAAAAATCAACAATCGGTTTGTTTTTCATGTTTGTCCTGGGTGCGATGGCCGCAGGTGCGCAAGAGCAGCCCTATCGACTCCAGTCGAACCGGACGATCGGTACCGGAGCATCCTTTGAATTCTGGAAATCCGAAGGTGACCGTGTCACAGAGCTCGCCTTGCCCATATCACTGATTTACCCATACAACGACAAAATACGATTCTATGCCTTGACATCCCCCGCATTCTCCAGCTTGAACACGGGTGTGGATTACAGCCTGAGCGGAATGTCCGACCTAAAATGGGGAGGCCACGGTCTCTTTTTTGATGATCATATCCTCTTCACTTTCGGTATGAGCCTCCCCACGGGAAAGAGTGCGTTGTCATCGAGTGAATATTCGGTCGCTTCGGTTTTGTCTCAGCCGGCATTCAATTTCCGCGTGCCATCGCTGGGCCAGGGGCTCGATCTTCAAGTTGGTTTGAACGCGGCCCATGATCTGGGTGGCTTCGTCATCGGTGGTGGTGTGAGCTTCCTCAAGAAAGGTGGGTTTAAGCCATACTCGGATGTGGATGACACCTATCTGCCGGGTGATGAGATCACGATCATGGTTGGTTTCGAGAAGATCGTCGATTTGTCGGGTCGCGAAATGCGCATCACAGGTGATGTTCTCTTTTCCACTTACGGGAATGATACTTGGGGGGATGAATCGGTATTTCGTTCCGGAGATCGCATCTCGGTACAGTTAATGTCAGTGATCCCCATCGATGCTCTGGACGTCATGGTACTTATCAGGAATCGATCCAAGGCGAAGAATAAGACAGGATCCGGCCCTTCTTTTGAGACAGAACGTAAGAACACAAACGCGAATCAACTCGAAATTCTGACCATGGGGATGATAGCTTCATCGGACAACGTCCGCTGGCGGGGCGTACTCGAATGCAAGCTCTATACGGATAACGATTATGGCTATGGCGGCGCTACGCTTTTTGGAGTCGGTGGTGGGGGATTGTTTGGTCTGTCACGAAATGTCGATTTTAACATAGATACCCGATGCTATTTTGGACACATCACGTCAGGTTCACAGAACCAGGAGGCGTTGGGCTTAAGGGTATTTGGCGGTTTTCAGGTTACGCTTTAATTCCGCCCTGCGGCGGGACAAGTCATCGTTGAGGTAAGTATTCTACTACAGAGACTTGATTCAAAATGCAAGTTGTTATCGCCATAAAATGTGAAATACACCGATAGTGATAGGAGATCAAATCATGATTAGATGTAAGATAAACCGGATTATGCCCCTCATGGGTGTCCTTTTCCTCATGATGTGTGGTCGTCAGGCGACGGAACCTCAGGGTGAGGCCCGCTTTACGATCCGTGTGACGTATGCTGACGCGTCCGCTTCGAATGCCTTTCGATTGTCCGAATCCGGTTCGCGTGTAGGGAAAAGAATAACCTCGGTCTTACAAGTACAAAGTATCGATATGGTTCGTATACTGGTAGCCGATGTGTCTGAGGCTGATGCCCCCTGGGGATTAAGGGAAAGCGATGTCCTAGGCGAAATGAAAACAGAATTCGATGAAGGATTCGAGGCATTACCCGAATGGGATGATTGGGTCAAGTTGGTCAGCAATTATTTCCCCATCGTGTCCAATCAGAGTTTGACCATCGAAGATGGGACGGCACGAGGAACGGTCACGGGTGTCGTCGGCTGGAATTTTATCCTGGTGGCATTATTGGAAGATAACGCGACCCAATTTTGGGGATGGGAAGACATCATGGGACTCGAGGATGAAACCGAGGAAGAACCAATCTATGTATCGTCCTGGCCCTCGGACTGGTGGGGCTATCCTATTTACGTGCCAGTGACTGAGTCGAATTCGGTGATAGAATAGGTTGGATAGTCAAACGGAACGGAACTCCTTCAGGATGACAAGGCGTTAAACATTAAAATGTTAAAATAACATGTCATTCTGAAGGAGATACGCTCCGTTTTTTGGAGCGGGGCGACTGAAGAATCTCCTTTACCCATCACCCTTTCCCCTCAGGATGCTTCAGCCAATCTTGATTCTGAACAGTATGAATCAGGTTTTCGCTTTGGATGACAAATTTTTATAAGATTTATCACTTCTTCGTCAAAAACCGATCAAAAAAATCTGCAGTGGCTTCAAATGCCTGGAGCCATCGATCATGGCGGAGGAAGCCGTGGACTTCGTCGGGGAAAATCAATATTTCCACGTAGGCCTTTCCTTCTCTTCTTAATCGCTGGACCAGATCGGTTGTCTGGATGAAATCGACGTTTCGATCGTCATCTCCGTGGATGAAGAGAACCGGAGAATACCAGAAAGGGATGTCTGCCACAGGTGAAGACTCCCATGCGAGTCTCATGGTTTCTTCCCTATCAATTCCCCATCCACCTCCATTTCGGCGTCTTCCGCGCAGGGACCAGTCATGGACGCCATGTAGATCGACTCCGGCGGCAAAAAGTTCTGAATCCCTGGCCAAGCCAAGCCCAGCGCAGTTAAGTAACCTCCGTAAGACCCTCCCCATAGACCGATTCTTTCTGGGTCGACTTCCGGTCTCTTTTGCAGATATCGGGCCCCTGCCACGATATCCTGGTACTCGGAGGCGCCCCGGGGACCCTGGTGGGGTGCTGTTCTGAAAGCTCGACCGTAGCCTATACCGGAACGGAAGTTCACCGAGAGAACCACATATCCCTTACTGGCAAGGTACTGATTCATGGAATAACAGTTGTGATAATACCCCCGCATGTGGAATCCCAGCATCATCTGGCGGATGGGACCGCCGTGCATGAAAATAGCGGCTGGTCGGCCATCGCCGGCCTTGGCCCCTTTTGGGATAAACAACTGGCCGTGTATTTCCAAACCATCGGGTGCCTGAAAGATGACCTGCCTGGGTTCCACCAGTTTGTCTAAAGGAAAATCTTCAGGGATGGTTTCTGAGGCGATGAGCCTGTGCTTTTTTGACTCGAGCGTCATGACTGCCGGTGCAGCGGGCCGGGCGTGTGTAGAACTAAGGAAAAAGAGCTTTTTGTTGTCCGAACTCATCACCGGTCGCCATTCCAGGCCATTCCCCTGAGTCAGGGATTGGAGCTGCCCGGTTTTAACACTGACAGACCATAGATGCCTGCGATCGATGTCCCCCCGATTCGAATTAAAGATGACCGACTTTCTGTCGGGTGAGAGGGTACACTCCTCAACTTCGTAATCACCAGGTGTCAGACAAATGGCTTTACCCGTTTTAATGGAAACCGAATAGAGATGCATCCATCCGTCGTGTTCGGAATAAAATACCAGGTTATTGTATTATCCTGAAAATCATAAATTCCGATATAACTGTGATCATCACGCGAACTCACGAAGGCTAGTTTTTCCCCGTCAGGAGACCAGACTGGATTACGATTCCTGCCCCGGGCCTGAAAGAGGGGTTTACTTTTCTTTGTACTGTCAAAAGGTGCTTTATGGAGCCTTCCACCATGGTTGAAGATGATCCAGTCTTCTTTGGGTGATACGCTGGGATTCGATCCTTTCCCTATCATCCACGGTCTGCCGCGGGAAATGTTCATTGCCCATACTGCCTGATCTGCGCCTTCCGGATCACTGGTGGGATTGGGATATTCACCCTGTCTATTGGCTGAACCGCCACGCACGAAGATTATTTTGCTGCCGTCGGCACTGAAAGCCAGACTCCCCAATTCCTGACCATCATCCTTGTCGTAATGGCTGATTTTCTTCGCCTTGTAATCTGGCGCTTCAGCAATCCAGATATTTCGATGCCCCCGGTCATTAAAAACCCATGCGACGCGATTCCCTGAAGGGGAAGCTGTAAGATCCGATGGAAAGGGTGCACTCATAATTTGTTGGAGGGTGAATGTTTGGGCTTGTAAACATGTGGAAAGAGTGACTGAAAGTAAAAACAATATCATCTTGTATTTGCCTGTCCTATTCTTTTGATCGGTTATCAATTTGGCACCTCCTTTGATTCGTTGTCCTTTATTTTTTCAGGAAAATAATGAAAGTAACATCTCAAGGGTTCAGGGTAGAAGGGTAAAGGAGATCCCGCGCTCAGTCCCGAATATGAGCACATTGAATCGGGATTGAGCGCGGGATGACAACGTTTTTAAACATTGTGATATTTTTAGGAGACCTTAATTCAAAACACTTTATTCTACCGATAAAATTCTTTTCAGATCCTTCTTATCTACATTGAGGAGTTCAACTTTTGGCAGTCGCTCTGTGAGTAAGCGCCAATTGTTATCCTTTCGGAATATTTCCTGGAACATGGGTAAGGACTCCTGAATCCGACCGATGTTGGCTAAGGAGATAGCGTGCCAATACTTCATTTCCAGATTGTCGGGGAACATGGCTTCTGCTGATCCGTAGGCTTTTAATGCGCCCTCCACATCGTTGTGCTCCAGAGCCAGATCGCCGGCATTCATGTATTCGTAGGCCCGGTAGACTTTTAAAACGCGTTTGATCTCCTGTACGGCTTCAGGGTGATCCTCTACCCGTAAATCGATGATTCGGTCTTCCCAGACTTTCCCACTGGATTTGCCCTTTACGACGATTATGGCTGCCGATTGTTTTCCCCGGATATCGCCTCCTTCGGCCTGGGCAGCTTCCATGGCTGCCATCATGCGTTCAGCCAAGGGCCCCTGGCTGTTTCGGAATGCATTGGCCATGGCTTTTGGGACTGTTTTTTTCAACATCATGTTGGCCTGGACCGAAAAATTTTCCCCGATGATATGGCCTGCTTCGTCGATGCATCGCTTGCCTGTGTGGGCCTCTACATTTCCGTGGACATCGATGATGGCCAACTGACGAACATCTCGACCCTCGTCCGCATCGATGAGGGCTTTAAGCACCTCTTTGGCTGTTTTTCCCTCTTTTAACATTTTTAAACCCCGAGGACCAAATGAAGCGTTTACAAATGACTGAGTCGCAACGGCGCCCACTCCTGCTTCTGCCCAGGAGACGATAGACCCGACAGAGAACCAGTGAGATTGAACAGCCACACCCATTTGCCCTGTTTCAGGATCCCTGGCCACGATGGAATAAGTGTGTACCAGAGGATCAGAATATACATGTTGGGTTGATGATTCGTCGACCATTCCTAGGATAAAGACGCAGATCATAAATACATAGAATTTTTTCATCTCGGTTACCCTCCCGTTTAATTTATTTCTGGTTCTGGATGCTTTTATTTATTATAATGATTTGGTTTTTTAGAAATTCTGGTTTATCGTTATGGAATGATAAACCAGAAATAAATTATCCCAACTCTCCCAATTGAGAGAGTAGCAGTGTTGAAAGCACAATCCCCGCAGTTTCGGACCGGAGGCGGCGAGAACCCAGGGAAATGGGTCGGAAGCCATGCTCTTGACTCTGCTCTATCTCATGATCAGTGAAGCCGCCTTCGGGTCCTATGAGGAGAATGGCTTTCGGCTTGGTGATAGGTCCGGCTCTCTTGGAAATGGTCAGGGGCGTAGAACCCTGCGTGGCATGGGCAATGAGACGGTGATGGCAATCGGAGCCTAACGGAAGTATTTCATGAAACGATCGGGCGATGGTGATTTCCGGCAGGATACATCGGCCCGATTGTTTCATGGCAGCCATGGCCACACGCTTCCAACGGGCGTATTTCTGGGGAGCAGCTATCGTCTCCGAATGCTCACAGTGAATGGGAATGATTCTTCGAATGCCGATTTCTGTCGCCTTTTCTATGAGCCATTCGAAGCGTTCACCCTTCAATAGGGATTGGGCGAGAGTCACCTCGGTAACAGGTTCGCCGATGAGTCGCCGAGTCTGTATTATCTTTGCCCGTGCCCGATTTTTTTCTATGGACATAATTTGAACTTCATAGGCCGATCCTTTCCCATCTATGGCCCAGATATTCTCTCCCTTTTTCTTTCTGCGTACTTTCCCCAGGTGATGTGTCTCGTCCTCGGAGAAGAGGAGCTCATCCTTGGACACATGCTTGGGGTCGACGTAAAAACTTACCCAGAGCAATTGAATTCCCATCGAATGTGTAAATCTGTGTGATTCCGTGGTAAAACATGATTTTAA
>CAZYTI010000047.1:0-5343 GCA_964650065.1 uncultured bacterium | reverse complement strand
GACAATGAATTGTTCCTTCCAGTCCTCATCAAAGGCCATCTCGAAACGGATGACCTGAAAATAGGGCAGATGGACATGAAGTCCAAAGCCGAATCCGGAATGGAACATGGATCGTTTTATTTTATCTCCCTGGAACCAGACTATGCCCGTGTCGGCAAACAAACCCATGCTCAATCCGAATTTTAAATTTTGCATTTGAGGCTGGTCTGCCAGGTTGTAATATCGAACCGGTATCAAAGGTATCCTAAATGCCACGCTTCCCAACGCACGATTCTCGCCTTCATGAGTTTCATGGAAATGTCCCCTGATGCGTTCATCATATCCGAGATAGATTCTGTTGTAGATGGGGATTTCTCCCATAGCATAATTTAAGGCGGTGCGAAAGGCCAGGGTGGATCCGCTTCCCTTACCTATTGGGAAATATTTTCGGAGGTCACAGGTCGTCCGAAAGTAATCCACTGTCATCGAAGGAAAACCTGTTTTTCTTGCCGATAATCTTGCATACCATCCTTGATGAGGATATTCCCTAAGATCCCGATGATCCAAAGTAATCACGAGACCAAGGCTCGGTAACCGATCACTTCCATCCTCAGAGAGGGTTTGACCCGGGATGGACGGATTGAAAGTGATTTCCCGGTATCCCAATGTCAGACTGATATATGTATGGTAGCCGAATCTCTTGCCCATGGAGCAATTGAAGCCGAAATGGTTTTCATTGACATTTTTATCTTCATAGTGTTTACTGCGTTTCTTCTGATAGAAGAGTTCCGGTTGGAAGAATAAGTGATGTTTTCCGCCTATCCAGGGATTCGTGTACTTAAGCTGGACCAGGGGGTCGTACCCCAACCAGAAAATAGTATCGAGTATCTCTGCCCGTCCCCGGAAGTTGCGGTGCATGAGTCCGGCTCCGTAGGAAACTTTGCTCCAATCTCTATCGTTGATAAAAATAACCGGGTATGGGAAGATGTACCATTGTTCCGAAACTTGAACATGGATGCAGACTTGTTCTCCCTCCGGTTCAGTATATACAACAACCCGGTTGAAGAGGTTGAGATTCTGTATGCGTTTCCGATCTTCTTCCAGGAGGTCTAAACTGAGCGTGTCTCCCTTTTGCTGTTTCATTTCGCGGAGAATGACGGACGGCTTGGTTTTTTCATTGCCATGAATCAAAATGGCGCTGATCTTCTGTCCGATAAGGGTAGAATCGATAAACACCTGTGCCCAAAGAGAGGGATTCCCAATGGTGAGTAAAGTCAAAAGACAGTAAAAAGTCAAATGGCTGATTGAAAGAATATTGTTTTTTTGTCTGGTTTTCATAAACTAAAATTTTACACCCGTTTTAATATTGATGAATCCCCATCCTCGTCCTGTGTTTCCGTATTCGCCCCGAAGCACAAAGTGTTCCCATATGAAATGAACCCCTATCCCGGCGCAGCCATGAAACATACTGGGTTTGAGAGATTGATTTTGATACCATGCACTCGCTACATCGAAGAAAATAACTCCGGCATATCCCGCATGAATGCCTGCCAATGGATTTCGTTCATAGAGGATGGGGAATCGGTATTCCATGGTGACCACAAAGCTGTTTTCCCCGGTCAGGGCGCCTGATGTATAGCCTCGAATGGCTCGGCCTCCTCCCAAATGCTGCCGTTTATAAACAGGGATAGGACCACGGGAGATATCGAAAGATGTTTGTATGGCCAATATGTTGTCTCGGAAAAGGGGAGAATAGAAACGCAGATCTGCTCCGGTTCTTTGGAATGGATGGATTCTAAAAGGATTAAAAAATCGTACCCAGGATTGGAGATAGACCCCCGTTCTGGGATAGAGCGGCCAATCCCTGGAATCGTACATGATGAACGGTTCCAATTGTGTGAGCTTATCCGTATGTTGGCCGGAAAAGGTTACCTCAGGATTTTCAACCCAGATTTCCTCAACCCCCGTCCTCAATCCTATTTGAAGCCTTCGACTCATCTGTCTTCCCAATGAGAGGATGAAGCCGGTGTCTTTTTCATCAAAAGGATCGGGATAATCTTTGAAGATGTAACGAAAGGCCGTACGATAGATGTTTATCTCGGTGAAAAGATGGCTTTTCCCTCCAAACCAGGGATTGGCATAGTTCAATCCATAGTATTCAATACTGCCAACCTGAACAATGGCATCGATTCGGTTGCGTCGGCCCCATAGATTATGGGTTGTGAGACGCATTCCGGCAAACCATCCGAAAATGTCCCTGTTGCTCACTATCGGACTAACGGCCCAGGTTCCCTTTTCCTGAACGATGAGCATGAGAACGCGTTGGCCATATGTAGAGCCCGGTTTCAGCTGAAAATCGATTTTTTTTAAAAAATCTTGTCTGAGGAGCCAGGCTCGGTCCTTTTTAAGGATCGCTTCACTAAACGGGAATGCCTTTCTAAGTTGGAGTTCACGAAGGATCACATGGCTTTTTGTCCGTGTATTCCCATACACTGCGATATCTTCCAGTCGAATTGTCTGGCTTTGGATAGATGCGATGGGCAATAAAATGAGGAATGTCGAGTGAAGCATTCTCATATTGAGGATCCGTTTAATGTCTGGCGTATTATCCAAAATTTAACCGATTCATACATGGTTTTATTGACTCTGGATGAGGAGGATAAGATTCGATCTCGTTGCGTCTTGTGGATACCAGAGCAGAATGTCAGAGATACCGTCCCTGTTGTAATCCTCGACCCGAATTCTATTCGAAATGGGAGCGTCAATTTTAAAAGACGATTTTTTGGTGAAGAAAGCATTGGACGTTCCTGGGAAAACGGTGAATTCTTCGTAATCGGTACCGATGAGGAGATCCAATACACCATCACCATCGAAATCTCCATTGAAACTCTGACAGAGACCGGATCCCAAAACATCATCGAGGTTCAGTCTGCGCGAGAATGAGATTCGGGCATCGGGTTTGATGGGGTAAACATGATTGGGACGCATGAAGTAGCAATCGTAGGCATTGGCGGCTTTTTTTGTTAGGAGAAATTTAATCGCCTGGGTGAAGCCGATTTTGAATCGGAGAATCGCGATATCCAGAAGACCGTCTTGATTGAAGTCTTGGATGACATGCTCACCGCTGAAGTTTTCGGCGGTGAGGATCTGATCGGGTAGGGTCTCGTATCTTTTATTTTTATTCATGAATACCTGGATCTGACTGATGTTGGTCGTGAGGCTGGCGCGGGAGGCTCTGGTGAGGGCAATATCGACCAACCCGTCTGCATTTAAATCGTGTGCTTCCAGGGAAGTCAGCTCTGGGATCAAGGGTTCCAGAACCGAAGGATTCATGTTTCGGCTACCCATTTTGTATCTCAGGTTGGGAGGAATCAGCGGGATAATATAATCCGGTTCATCATTGGGGTAGATGAAGTATATATCCAGACGGTCTTCGTGTAGTGCCAGGAGATCGGAAACACCATCACCGTTGAAGTCCTCGAGTTCAAAGGAGGGAAGTTGGAGGGAGAATGTGAGGTCGCTGTTGGAGGAAACTGAGAAATTTGGAGAGGTTCCGAATCTTTGAATAAGATCATACTCTCGGTTCGCTCTCTTGGAATAGATACGTAACTCATGGGATTTGGGGATGAGGAATTCGGGGATCGTGTCTCCATTCAGATCAAGAATGATTGTGGATCGCCGGATTTTTAAAGGATCATGGGCGAGGAAAACCGAAGAAGCTTTTAGAACAGGATGTAGGGATTGGGTAAATTCAGTCGATGCGTATTTTCTGGCATATATCCCATCACTGGTAAGGAAGACGATTTCAGGTTTGGGATCCTCATCAATGTTACCAATATCGAAGAGTATCTCACCTGCGTTTAGACTGATTGTTTGTGTGGGATCATCGGGAAATTGGTTCTCCTTTTGAAAGAAGATTGAAATGTACCGATTATAATGTGGAGATGGAAATTGGGATTTGCTGTGAAGCACGAGGATGTCCAGGGTAGAATCACAATTAAGATCTTCGAGATAAACATTTAAAATACGGCCCTCGACTCGTACATTTTTATGTTGGAATTCGGTATGTGTTTGACATCCCAGATCCAAGGTTTTGAATAGCATAGCGACGGCGATATAAATTGTAAAAGATTGTATTTTCATCTTTCTCCGTTTTGGAGTAAATCGTCCAGTTCAACGGCCAGTATCTCTTGTAATCCTGGTCGATATCCTTTATGCTCAAAATGAATCTGACCTTTTTTATCGATAATAAAAAGGGTGGGTACGCCCTGGAGCCCGTAGTCCTCATCGGTTCCATCGTTGAGGAGAACGGGTAGGAAAATCCTTCTATCACTGACATAATCTTTCACTGTATAGTAGTCGGAATCGGTGGAGATAGTGAGTAACAGCACATCCTCCCCATATATCCTGGAGAGCTCATGGATCACTCTTAACATCTCCCATGAGGATTCACTCCATGAAGCCCAAAAGCATAACAGAATAATACTGTCTTTCTGGTCAGAGAGGCTGACCCAGCCGCCATCCAGGTCTTCGAGCTCGAAATTTGGTGCAGGACGGACTGATCGTTGGGAGAGTACTCTGCGTTCATAGTTCCGTCTTATCCATTCGGCTTGCTCATCGAGAAAAGGTTCCATCCCCTCTTCCTGTTTCTCCGCTTGAAGCCATAGATCGTAGAAAGTTTGATAGGCCATATCCCCGATCTCCCCTCCAAAGGCCACGGCCCGGGCATGGTTCAGCAACGCGTCATCTAATGCACCCGTTTTTTCTAGGGCCAATGCCAGATGGTAATACACACCGGGTTGGGATGTGCTTTGAACGGCTTCCTTTAACTCAGAAATGGATTGATTCATTTTCCCTTGATGAAAATAGATCCATCCCAAGATGTCTTGGTACCTGGCTTTTGTGTTACGGTTTTGTTGTTCCCATTCGCGGGGGGACATCTCAGACGGTTTTGTTGACGGATTTGCGGATTGTATCAGAGCGATGGCCTTATTGGCATAAGCTGCCGCTCGATCCAGGCGAAATTGTTTTTCAGATAATACGCCGGCAATGCCTGCCAAGCCACTGGCAGCAGATGGCGATGTGGCTTTTTCCATGAGTTCGTCCCCTACTACGATCATCTTTGTGGAATCATCGAGTTCGATGCATGTCGTGGCCAGGTTGGTCAGTGCGAACTCCACCATCCGTGAATCAGAATATTCCTCCAGAAAAATATCCAGCCGTTGTGCTCGATCCTCCACATTTTCAATTTTTGTGATCTCGTCCAAGGCCTTCATGGCGGCCTGGTTGCTTCTGGGATTTCGTTTGATAAGCTTAGCCTCAATCCGCTGCGCTTTTGTTGTCTCTCCAATCATTCGATAACCA
>CAZYTI010000046.1:0-11946 GCA_964650065.1 uncultured bacterium | reverse complement strand
CCTTTTCGATCTGTTATTGTGTTGATCTCAAGGGTCATCAAATCCACAGAGTAAATTTCGGAATCCCCTCGTAAATATTCGGCATCGGGTTTTCTGATAGCGCTAAAAAATATTTTTCCTCCATTCTTAGACCATTGCGGATCGCTATGGGAGTAATCCCCGGACGTGAGTTTTCCGGGCGTACCGCCCAGTTCGGCATCGATGACAAAGATGTGGGAATATCCTTTCGGGACGGGTCCCCTGCCATCTCGGCGCCAGGACAACCGATCGATGATGATGGCGGGTTTGGCTCTCTTGGCACCTCTGGGTGCAGGAGGAAGTTTGACGGGGAGTATTTTCTTGGTGTCGGGAATGAAGGATGTAAAGGCCAGCTTACTGCCATCCGGAGACCACACGAGTCCCGAAGGCGAACGGTCCAGATGGGTCAGTTGGGCCACTTCTCTCGTGTCCATCCACATAATGTGGATCTGACTCGTTCCATCCCGGTCAGATAAAAATACGATCTTCTGGCCATCGGGAGACCAAACTGGAGAAGAATCCCGCCAATTCCCGTGGGTCAGTTCCCTGACCCGGGTACCCTGTATATCGACAATCCACAGGTTGCTGCTGGATCGGTCTTCCATCTTGTTTACCCAACTTCGGGTGAATAGAATGTGTTTTCCATCGGGTGAAATATTGGGGCTTCCCAGAGATTCCATCTCCATGAATGACGCTTTATCCAGGAGTTTGGGTTTTTTTTCTCCCGCTGATATTGTTCCTTCTGAATGGAGAAGCATCAGGCATACACAGGTGATTAATATGGCGCGTGCTTTCATGATTACCTCCTATAATTATTTGTTGTATTGTTAAAAACTAACCACAGAGTCCACAGAGAAATTAATAATATTATTAAAATTACACGGCCTTAATTCTTTATCCCCTCTGTGTTCTCTTAAATATCGTAACGTGTGATATGATATTGTTTACTTTTCAATTGTTATTCAGATTCTACTCAGAATTATTCTGTTTTCAGTAAAAATTTGGAAAATTTTCTTATATCAAAAAATAATATAGATATTCCTCATCGGAGGCTCGGTCCCAAAAGTATTGCATTCAAGAATATTTTATTTAATCCATCGTAAGACCCCCGGAAATTGGGATCTTCGGTGAATAATATGAGTTTGCCAGCACCAAAGGGCTCCATGAAAAGATAACCCTTTCCGGCCAAATGTTTCTCTGTATCGGGCCAGATGAATCCGGAAAGACGCAGTTCATTTATAGGTGCATACAGCCCCACATTTTTTCTTTCATCGTCTTCAAAGGGAACATATAGGAAATTCGATCGAACCAGGGCGGCCACAGAGGATGTGCACCCATAGCTGAGAAAGCTTCTCATGTCCAGATTCACCTTGACGATCGCACCAGGAGTTCGGTCGGGTCTAATCTTTTTCTCAGGATTTTCAGGATCGGGTATCCTTTCAAGGAGCTTTGCCTTGGACAATTTCAAGGTATCGCGCTGAATCCATTGGGTGGCACCCGATACGGCCACGATGACACCTCCGGAACGAATCCACCCTTTCAGATTTTCTAATTGGTTTTCGGAAATGTCCTGCCCGTAATTGCCGCTGGGCATGATCAGTACATCGAAGTTATTGAGATGAAATAAATTTTTTACAGAGATCCTTGTAAAGGGCAGATCAAATTCCCTCTCAAAAAGGTAGTGGATCGCACCGTAAGAGTAGGAAGCCACAGGCGATTCTGTCAGCAAGGCGATTTTCGGTTTTTTAATTGTACTGATATTACCCGAACCCAGATCGATCCCCTGGTCTGCCAATCCATGATGCACAGCAGTGACATCGACACCGAATTCTCTGGCAAGCTCGGCAATTCTGGTGTGTAATGTTTCAGGATTCCTGTTCACCCTTACGACCAAGGTTCCCTGGGGCCAAGAGATTTCATGGAGCGTGAAGGTTTTACGGGCGATTCGCACACGGAAATCTTCATTGAGCAGCCGAATCAGCATTTTGGATGCGGTCAAAGTATTGAACGGAATGAGATAGGCTTGTTTCGCCTTTCCGCCCACGATTTTTCCGTCGAATTCGGGTTTTAAGGTAATGAGATCTTTTGGGACTCGGGAAACTTCGGCCGTCCAGTAGGCGTCGATACCATAGGTGAGGGGTAGAGACCAGGCTGTGACATCATAAAAGTGACCTCGTTCGCGATTCTTTTTCCGCTTCTCTTCCTCTTGGATGAACTCATCGCTCAGAGGGGATTCGGGTGCCAGAAGTGCCTTGATGAGTATCCCCTGGGGTTGGTTTAATAGAATAATATAGGATCCTTCCGGGAAGGTCTTCGGACCTGTTTTACCCGTCATATAGGAGGTGGCTTTTTTGTTGGAAAAGGATTGATTGGCTCTGAAGATTTCGATCTTTTCCATGAGGAGGTTATCGATTAATTTCGCGGTGAGATGTGGATCATTGTCAGGCGTGAGAATAATTTCTTTCATGGGATCGGTTTTGGCTTCATCCAGGGCCGTGGTAAAAAAAGCGTGAAAATCCCTGATTTTTTCCTCTCTCCGTTCGGCTACGACACCAAGGGTGGCCATGGATGTGGTAAAGTGATGCCAGGCGGCTTCTCGAAGCGTGAGAATATAACCATCGTCCCGTTCGATACTCACACCTCTGGCAGAGGCCTGTTCGTAGGTCATGCCAACAGCGCCGTTGATTGAAGGATAGGATGTTCCGTATCCGGGATAAAATGAATCGAAACTTTCTTTCGTATAATACCCCCAACCGAAATGGTCGAAAGCCTGAGCATTGGCCTGGGCGATGATGTTCCACCATTTCATCAGCATGGGTTTGACAAATTGGTTGTAGGGTGTCATGGGGGGAGAGAAGAAATAGGTCGAATTGGAGCCCATCTCGTGAAGGTCAGCGAATACTTGGGGCATCCATTCGTGGTAGACTATGGCCTTCTGCCGTGATTCGATCTGGGTTTTGAGAAAGAAATCCCTGTTGAGATCGAAGAAGTAATGATTTGTTCGTCCGCCGGGCCAGGGACTGGTATGTTCAACATCCTCAGGCTGAGGATGGGATTTCAGGGAAACCACTGATCGTACTGAATGGACATACCTAGCGTGGCCGTCGGGATTTTGCACGGGATCGATGATACAAACGACATTTTTTAAAATATTTTGTGTGCTGTTATCGGTGCCCGCAGTCAATTGATAGATGGTGCGAATAGCGGCTTCCATTGCAGAAGCCTCGTTACCATGTATATTATAACCCAACCAGACGATGGATGGCATCCAACGTGCGATGTCATTGGCTTCATCCTTGTTGAGATGGCGGGGATCCGTGAGCCTCAGGTTGGCAGTCCGGATTTTTTCCAGCCGGTCCATGTTCTCGGGAGCGCTGATAATGATGTAGTAGAGCTTCCTGCCTTGATACGTTTTTCCATAACTTTTGACCTGGACCCGTGGAGACACTTCGTCAAGGATATGAATATACTTTTCCATCTCCCAGTGAAAGGTGTGGCGTTCCCCAAAGCGATGTTCCAGGATTTGGAGGGGTGTTGGAATACGACTATCATACCTGCCCCCGGGAAACAGGTCTTCATCCTGTGCCAGCGTTAGGTTGGCAAGTAAAAAGATAATGATAAATAATACACACCAACAAGGTTGTTTTCTGTACATATTACCTCCTTAAGTCTTTATGGTTTCTCAATGGACTCCCTCGAAATGAAAATAGAGTGAATCTGGAATAGGCTTTGATGTCGCGAAACCGTCAAAGCGTGTTTTTACCCGAGATTCTGATGACAAGTTCTAATAAATATAGGGAAGCATTTCGACTAATACAGTTGAATTAATTCTTTATATCGAAAACAATCCACCACATGATCATTTACCAGACCAGCGGCCTGCATAAAAGCATAACAAATGGTGGGGCCCACAAATTTAAATCCTCTTTTGTTGAGATCTTTGCTCATTGTTTCCGATTCCTCTGTTTTTGCCGGAATTTCTTTCAAGTTTTTCCACGTATTCACTATGGGTTTTTCCCCTACGAAATGCCAGATATACCCATCAAAACTGTCGAATTCTTTTTGTATCTGTATGAATGCCTTGGCATTTCGTATTGCCGCGTCTATTTTTTGGCGGTTGCGGATGATTCCGGGATCGGATAATAACGCATTTCTTTTATCTTCGCCGTAAGCAGCGATTTTTTGAGGATCAAAACTATCGAAGACTTTCCGAAAGTGTTCTCTTTTTTTTAGGATCGTAAACCAACTCAGACCGGCCTGGAATCCATCCACAATGATAAATTCAAATAACATCCGATCGTCATGAAGGGGTACACCCCATTCCGTATCATGATAATGGATGTAAAGCGGATCGGCCATTTCTACCCATTCGCATCTTTTTTTATCCATTCTTTCGCCTGAAAACTGAAAATCCGTAAAACCTCAATATTGTTCCTGATAATATAGACATCATCGCAACAAGATAAAGAGTCAGAATGCTATAATATGTAGAAGAAATATGGCAATATCAATAAAAAAATCTTTGCAAATGTAGATAACTCTGATTACATTTTAAACATGATCAAAGAAATCTCCATATCTACAAAATCGAGAAATGAGTTTGTTCTTGTCGATCGAGAAGTTGACAGTGTTGTAAGGGAGAGTGGAGTACAAGAGGGTACTTGTCTCATATGGATTCCCCATACCACGGCTGCAGTCACCATCAATGAAAATGCGGATCCCAGTGTTGTACGGGACATTCTGTATAAATTGGATAAGGTGATTCCTTATCGGGACGGTTATCAACACATGGAGGGGAATTCAGCCGCTCACATTAAATCGAGCCTTTTGGGACCGTCACTGAACCTTATCATTACAGGGGGAAAGCTCGTCCTGGGCACATGGCAATCAATATATTTCTGCGAATTTGATGGACCTCGAACCCGACGAATGGTCCTGAAAGTGATGGAGGCTTGATTGAAACTGGCCCAGATCGGGGAGTTCGAACTGATCGATCAAATTCGGCAGATCATCCCAGGGGAATCTCCCCGTATCGTTTTGGGAATTGGCGATGATGCAGCGGTACTGCGAACGCAGGAAGATCGATTAATTCTCTTTACCATCGATGCCATGGTCGAGGGTATACACTTCAATCTCGAGTATACACCTCTGGAGTCTTTGGGTTGGAAGGCTTTGGCCATTAACATCAGTGATATTGTTGCCATGGGGGGATTGCCTAAATTTGGTGTGGTTTCGTTGTCTCTGCCGGTGGATTGGACGGTAGAGGATGTAAAATCCCTCTACAAAGGCATGAATCGGTGTAGTAAAGCCTATGAATGCATGCTGGTGGGTGGTGATACAACTCGGAGTGGAGATCGGTGTTGTCTCTCGATATCGATCATCGGAGAAGTGGAAGAAGAAAAAGTGATGACTCGGAAAGGGGCACAGGTGGGCGATCTTTTATGTGTAACCGGTGAGATTGGGATGTCGCGGGTTGGATTGGAAGTTCTGGAATCCAAAGCCGGAAAAAGTCGTTTCGTGAATGCGACACATCGATTTTTAGAACCGAATATAAGACTTTTGGAAGCTCAAGAGCTCCTGGAAACATTCAAGGTGACTTCCATGATAGATGTTAGTGATGGTCTTGCATCAGAAATAGGGCATATATGTAAACAGAGTCATCTGGGGTGTCTCGTCCGGGAGGATGAGATTCCGGTGGCAGGGGAGGTTCTTCTCTGGGCAGAATTGAGAGGGGTATCTAAATCCAAGTACCTTTTTGAGAGTGGAGAGGAATACGAACTTCTTTTTACTCTGGATAAGGTCAGTTTTGAGAAATGGAAGGCAGAAAAATCTGAAGAAAAAGATTTGAAATTTTCCATTTTCGGAGAGATGGTTGCATGGGATAAAGGGATTCTCGTCCAGCGAGCAGGTGAAACATACCCACTCTCTTCTAATGGGTGGGATCATTTTAATCAATGACGAAGAAAAGGATACATGCATTTCATCGCGAAGAGAAAGTTTTGTCATATACTCAATTGGCCCCACTATACGATCAGATCATGGATCATATTGATTATTATGTTTGGGCCGAATATATCACCTTACTTTTTGATCAATTTGGAAATAAAGTCCATCGAATCGTAGATGGGGGATGTGGAACGGGATCCCTAGTCCATGCTTTAACGCAAATGGATTATCATGTTGTGGGATTCGACAGGTCGTGGGAAATGATCCAAATCGCTCGTACAAAGAGTACACGTCCTTTTTGGCAGGGTGATTTGAGATCGATTGGGTTAACACGTGGCTGGGATGGATTCCTCTGCCTTTATGATACCATACAGTATTTAATGATCGAGGAGTTGGAAGCTTTTTTATCCGAAGTAAAAAGGTTGCTCAACAGGGGAGGATTGTTTATATTCGATGTGGTTACCGAGAACCATGTCAAGAGATATTGGACTCACTATACCGAGCGGGAAAGAGATGATCACTGGGAAATGATGAGGCGAAGCTGGTATGACAAGCGAGGACGAAGCCAACACACGGAGTTTACCATTTTGTTAAATAACGTAAAGAAGGTTTTTAGTGAACACCATTTCCAACACATCTATAAATTGGAGGATCTGGAGACGTTGGTCATGAGAAGTGGATTTCGATGGATACACCCTGAATCAAGGGAACGAAGCCTCTGATAGAGTTCATTTTGTTTTACAATGGGGGGAATTGTGATTCGACTCTCGGATGTTTGGTATATGATAGGTGGGAATACGATTCTCTCAGAGATTAAACTTCATGTTGAACCTGGAGAGTTTGTATGTATTGTGGGACCGAGTGGTGCAGGGAAAAGTACGATCATACGTCTGGTCAACATGGAAATAGTTCCAACACGAGGCAAGGTCGTTGTGGCCGATTATGACTCGAGTCGCATACTGAAGGAGGAAGTACCCTTCCTTCGGAGGAAAGTGGGTGTCGTGTTTCAGGATTTCAAACTTCTTGAAGACAGGGATGTCTATGAAAATGTAGCCTTTGCCCTATGGGCAACGGGTGTCCCGCGGAGACGGATAAAAAAAAGGGTTTTTCGGGTTTTGGCCGATGTAGGTTTAAGCCATAAAAGATATGCCATGATTCAGGAACTCTCGGGCGGGGAACAGCAGAGGGTTGCAATTGCCCGGGCACTGGCCAATGAACCTTTTGTTCTTCTGGCCGATGAGCCCACAGGAAATTTAGATCCGGAAACAACGGAAGAAATTCTGGATCTTGTGAAAAGGATCAATGGAAAAGGAATGGCAATACTAATGGTAACCCACAAAGAAGATTTGGTAAGAAAACTCCCTGCTAAAATTATCGGCATCAAAGCCGGGAGAGTGATAGAATGAGTTTAAACCTGTTTTATTCTTATCGTGAAGGCGTCGTTGGCCTGCGTCGGGCCAGGTTGTCCACTGTGATTACCATTTCCACGATTATCGTGACGATGACCCTTTTAGGCATTTTTCTCATTTTAACGTTCAATGTTCAGAGCATTACGAGACAATTTCGTGATCGGATTTCTATAGAAGTGTTCATCGATCCCAGTCTTGGTGAACAGGAAATTCGCCGAGCAAAGGAAAGACTTACTAATTGGGATGAAATTGAGGAAGTGGTTTATATTTCCCAGCAACAGGCTGTCGAACGATTCCGGGAAGAATTGGGCGAGGAGCTTCTCCAATTACTAGGAGATACACCCCTACCTCCGTCGTTTCAAATAAAAATCAGCCGAGCGTATTGGTCTCCTGAAAGTATTGATGAGGTCGTTGGTCGGTTGGAAACAATGGAGGGTGTGGATGAGGTAATAGACCATGGAAGGTTGTTTCATGTCGTGGGCCGGTACAGCCGGATCGTCATACTGGTAGATGGTGTTATTTTTCTCACCGTTCTTCTTTCAGCTGTCCTCTTGGTCTCCAATACGCTCCGATTGACGATTCTTTCTCAAAGCCGGAATATTCAAATCATGGAGCTGGTTGGTGCCACAGAACGTTTTATTCGACGTCCATATTTAATCCAAGGCATTTTGCAAGGGGGTATTGGAGGGGGGATAGGCTCTATTGCGGTCTGGATTTTAGTGAAAGTTGTGGAGCTGCGATTTCCCCATATTTTGGAAGTCTCTGCATTCATGATCCTCTTTCCTTTAGGCTTTGGTCTGTTATTGGGTTATTTAGGGGGGAGTGTGGGATTAAAGCGGTTTATGCGTACTTCGTAGGACATACATTTTTACCTTGACAGAACTTACAAAAATTCTTACCTTATGTTTGGTTTTGTTTGGGTTAACAGAGGACCATTCTGTTTAGAATTCTATGCGGGGATTGAACACAAGAAAAAATACTATTCTTCGAAGGGTTGTGCAGAGCTACATTGAATCGGCAACACCGGTGGGTTCTTCTCATTTGGTAAAGCGATATGGGATGCATTGTAGTCCGGCCACCATTCGTAATGAGTTGGCGGAATTGGAAGAACTCGGATATGTCAAACAACCCCACACTTCAGCGGGTCGTATTCCGACAGATAAGGCATACAGGACTTATGTCGATTGTCTCATGAAGCACAAGGACCTGTGTCAGGAGGATCGGGAGCGAATTCATGTACGAATACAGAAAGCGGGGGGAGACATCAATGTTCTTTTAGATGATGTCTCGAAACTATTGGGGAAAATCTCCCAAGAGTTGAGCGTCGTACTCACACCATGGATCTCCTGGGGACTCTTTGATCGATTAGAACTCATCGGGCTTACAGGAAGGAAAGTACTGGTTGTTATCCATGTACAAAATCGTCTCGTGAAAACGGTTGTTTTCGAAGTGGAATCCGATATTCAACCGAAAGACCTAAGAAAAACGACGGAAGTCCTCAACGAGAGGCTGAGCGGACTGACTCTGGAAGAGATTCAGAGATCGATTCGTGATCGTACACGGGATGTGAGTATCGGTGATGCCCTATTATTACGTCGTCTCATCGAAATGGCAAATGAAATTTTTGATTTTTCCGAGCCTTTGGAAGTACATACGTGTGGTACTCAGAACATATTAATTCAGCCGGAGTTTTCCAACATCAACATGATGGAACATTTATTTGTACTTTTGGATGACAGGAAAGAACTCGCCCATCTCTTTCGTCGGAAGACATCAAACACAGAAGTAACCATTGGTAAGGAAAATAAAGACCGGAGGCTACGTTCACTTACTTTGGTGACGACTTGCTACAACAGGGGAAAAGATATAGGGGCTATTGGCGTGATTGGCCCTACACGAATGCCCTATTCGAAGATTCTACCCTTGGTGGAATATACAGCCAAAGCGATGACTCAATATTTGAGTTAAAAACCTGGAAAACGTGAGGATGTTCATATAGAGAGCATGACTGAGAAACAAAGAACGGATAACCCACAGAAAAAGGGAAAAAAACAGACCAGGCTAAAAACGCCAGAGAAAAAAGAGAAACAACTTCTGGACAAACTTAAGGCCGCGAACAAAGAAATTGAGGTTATAAAAGATCAACTTCTTCGGACTGCCGCAGAGTTTGATAATTATCGGAAACGGATGGAACGGGAAGTTGCGCGTATCATTTCGAATGCAAACGAGAAGCTGATAATAGAGCTTTTACCCATTATCGATGATGTTGAGCGTTCTTTGAAATCAACACCGAAGGGGGGCAAGGAAAAAGAGTTCCGCAAGGGTTTTGAGCTCATCTGTCAGAATCTCATATTGATCCTTCAAGGATTCGGAGTGGAAGCCATGACCTCGATAGGCAAAGAATTCGATGTGGAAGAACATGATGCGATTCTGCTGGTAGAGCAAAAGGAGACCCCTTCTAACATTGTGGTTGAGGAACACGAGAAGGGATATCTTTTGAACGGGAAGGTAATCCGACACGCCAAAGTAATCGTGAGCAAGTGACGAGGAGATTAGTAAAGCATGGCAAAAGGTGATTACTATGATACATTAGGTGTGGGACAAAGCGCAAGCGATGAGGAAATCAAAAAAGCATATCGCAAGTTGGCCATGCAGTACCATCCTGATAAGAACCAGGGCAACAAAGAAGCAGAGGAGAAGTTCAAAGAAGCCGCCGAAGCTTATGAGGTGCTTACCGATCCTCAAAAACGGCAACGGTATGATAGGTATGGTCATGAGGGATTGAAAGGAGGGATGGGAGGAGCTGGAGGCTTTGACTTTGACTTATCGGATGCCCTTCGTACTTTCATGGAAGGATTTGGTGGTTTTGGGGATATCTTTGGGTCGACTTCTTTTCGGCGATCGGGTCCGGAACGGGGGAACGATCTACAATTACGTCTGGAGCTTTCGTTGAATGAAGTGGCTTCCGGAGTGGAGAAAAAAGTAAAAATTAAACGCATGGTAAAGTGTGGTCGATGCGATGGTCTTGGTGCAGAATCATCAGATGCAGTAAAAACGTGTTCCACCTGTCAGGGCACGGGACAGGTCCGTCAGGTAAGTCGTTCGTTGTTTGGCCAATTTGTCAATGTGACAACCTGCAGAACCTGTGGTGGAGAGGGAAAAATCATCAGCAAACCCTGTAGCGGCTGTGTCGGTACCGGGAGGGTAAAAGGCGAAACCACCATAAATGTAAAAATACCTGCGGGAGTCGCTACCGGAAATTATATAACCATACGGGGTAAGGGAGATATTGGACCCAAGGGAGGTCCGGCGGGAGATGTTTTCGTTTTCATTGAAGAGAAAAAGGACGAGATATTTGAGAGACATGGTGACGATATTCTTCTGACACTTCCCATCAGTATTCCTCAAGCTGTTTTAGGAGACGAGGTTGAAATTCCGACGATTACGGGAAAGGCAAGGCTTCACATCGATTCCGGAATTCAATCGGGTAAAATACTCAGGATGAGAGGAAAGGGCATACCCCACCTCAATGGGCACGGCAAGGGAGATCAACTGATCAGGGTGGTCGTCTGGATTCCATCAAAACTGTCAAAAGAGTTAAAGAGTCATTTTAAAAAAATAAGCCAGTACAAGGAGGTCCAACCCAATCATAGGTGACGTTGCTTGTTCGGTTTTACGCGAAATGAAACTACGGTTTTACTTTTTCTAATTTTCAGTTTCATTATTGGAATAGGAGTCTGGGCTTACAGGTATTACCTGGCACCGTTACCCGAATCTCTGGAAGCTTTTAGGAATCGTGAGCCGGTAATCCAACGAAAAGAGTTTCAGAAAACAGGGATCAGAGGTAAAGAAGAGGATGAGGATCTCAGTATCTTTATTAATGACGCAAGTCAAAGCGAGCTTGAGCGTTTGCCAGGCATCGGACCGGTTATTGCAGAACGAATTGTAGAATATCGATCAAAGCATGGAAAATTTCACACACTGGAAGCGTTGATGGAGGTCAATGGAATCGGGCAGAAAACGTATGAAAAACTGAAACCGTATCTGAAATTACACTAATCATTTAATTTATATTGAATCGAAAACACGAAAGGGAGGAGATCAAATGGCAGAGAGAGCGAGGGGAAATATTTTTTATGAAATTATAATTGTCATTCTAATAATAGGTCTTTTAGGAACGATACTATATCCAACCATGACCTGGAATGATGAGGAAGAATTGGAGACGGTCTGCAGGACAAGAATGGAAACCATTTACCTGTTGGAATATTATTATCAGTCAAAATATATGACCTACACGGACAGTGTTCCTGCAATGACAAAGGAACTCTTATCGAATCCCGATGAGGCGGCAGGTCGAGATTCACTTATTTTCTGGGATAAACTTGTCACCCGTGAACAATTAGAACTTCTCTTTTCGCAGAAAGTATTTCCCGAAGACATGAGAGCGTATATTCGAAAACAATTTGTGGATGGAAAACCCATTGGGAATCTCGGGATATGGGATGATTTGGAATATAAACTTTTGAACCAACTCCGGAATGTATTGGCGAGTTCCGACGAAGAAATAGAC
>CAZYTI010000045.1:0-11952 GCA_964650065.1 uncultured bacterium | reverse complement strand
TTTACACCGGAAGATTTCGATCCCAGAGCCATCGGGCCGGGAGATAAGATCGTTCTCATCGATTCCCTGACGTTCCAGCGTCGTATTGTCGGATACCCGATTGAGGGGGGTACGGTGATCAGTATGGGCCAGACCTATGAATTGCCTGCAGGAGGGATTACCCTGGAGGAAGATACCCTATCCAATACTCTGGATGAGGACCTGGACGGTCTCATCGATGAACGCTTGACCCTCCATTTGGAACGATTCGACGATATTACCGGAACCGTTCAAGCCGTCCGCTACATCAACTATCTCTCCTATGAAGTAGGGGATACTTTGAAACGGGGATTTATCGTACCGGGTACAACGACGGAACAGTCATACCAGACCGTGGCCCCCATGATCGATGAATCCAGAGACGATGGCTTCGACAACGATGGGGATTGGACTGCATTCCTCGATGACCTGGGATTCGATGGTGCTGAACAGACGGGTGACCCGGGAGAGGGAGATGGCATTCCCACCAGCGGTGCGGGAACCGATTTTCCCGGAGAAACCAATATCGACAAGACGGATGTGAGTGAAACGGATCTCATCGGAATCACCGGTGCCATCCAGGATCCTGCATTTAACATGAGTGTGATGCAGGATGAACGGAACTGGCGTAAGTTTATGACGCCCGGCCGGTTCTACATCCCCCGACTGACCGGTGAATACGACACCTATGTCTCATCCGGATATTTTCCCATCGAGCCGGGTGAGAGACAGCGGATGGCCTACTGTGTGGCCATGGCTGGAGATGGCGCGACCAAAGATGATGATATTCAGAGTGCCATCCAAAAAACGGAACAGGGTCAGAAGGCCTACGAGACAGACTATCAGTTCGCTGTGGCTCCCATGCAGGTCGCTGTAACGGCGGTTCCCGGTGATGGGAAAGTCACATTGTACTGGGATGATGTGGCCGAAAATTCCGTGGATCAGTATATTAAACGCATCGATCCCGCTGTGGCCCGCGACTTTGAAGGGTATCGCATCTATCGAGCCACTGATGCTGCATTTCTGGATCCCAAAGTCATCACCGATGCCAAGGGTATCCCGACCCTTAGAAGACCCATCGCCCAATTCGATCTCAAGGACGGGATCATGGGCTACCATCCTGTGGATATTTTTGGCGTTTTGTTCGATATGGGCAGTGATACGGGGCTTCGCCATTCCTATGTGGACTCGAGTCTGGTGAATGGTCAGCGTTATTTCTATGCCGTCACCGCCTATGATTACGGATATGAACCTGCAGGATTCGCACCCAACGAATCCATCATCCGGGTCGATGTAGATGCCCAGGGAAATATCATAACGGGTCCCAATGTCGCCGTCGTACGTCCGCGGGCTACTGTGGCCGGTTACATGCCTGCCGAAGTCACAGCCTTCACCCATACAAATGGAAGCTCAACGGGTCAAATCGGCTTTAAAATCGTGGATCCCCGGACCATCCTGGATGAAAATGAGTATGAATTAACCTTCCAGGATACATTAATTGAAGGCGCAGTCGTCGATATTATGACCACAAAGAATGTGACTCTGAGGAATGTGACCAACAATTCCATTGAGATTGACAAAATGAATTTATTGGATTTACCGGATGATTTTGAAATGCCCATCATCGACGGTTTTCAATTGCAATTTGTGAATGAAGATCGTGTAGAGATCGATGAAACCGAATCGAGGTGGTCCAGCAGTGATATCTATGAGTATCAATTCAGTGCCGTCAGTTTTCTTACCATTTCGGGTGAACAGCGGCCCGCAGATTATGAGGTCGTCATGGGAGATGTAGGCATAGCCACTTCCAAAGACACATCCCTTTCATTTTTTGGACTTCCGTCCAAGGATGTGAACTTCAAGATCACTAACCTATCCGATGCGAGGGAAGTCGAGTTCGGTTTTGCCGAGCTGGATGGGAATGACGGACGATTCACAATCAATCCTGCGAACGCGAATTTGACCGACACCATCATGTTGCTGGAGGAGAACGATGAGGGTAAACTGATCTGGACCTGGCAGCTGCTATTGAATTTGCAACCACCGGAAGGCCGTAATCCGGCCGCCGGTGATACGCTGCTCTTATACCTGAAGAAGCCGTTTTTAGCCCGGGATGTGTACCGTTTTACCATGAGAAAAGAGAACGCTTCCAATGATTTGGCCAAGGGTGAGCTGGACGATATTCGTGTGGTGCCCAATCCTTATGTCGCCGCCGAAAAATGGGAACCCATCAATCCGTTTACCAGCGGCCGGGGACCGCGTGAACTCCATTTTATCAATTTACCCCAGGTGTGTACCATTCGTATCTTCAACGTCAACGGCATTCTCATAGATACGGTCGAGCATAACAGTACGCTCGACAATGGTACGGCCATATGGGATATGCTCAGCAGGGATAATCTGGAAATTTCCTACGGTATCTATGTTTACCATCTGGAGGCTCCTGGCGTAGGACAGAAAACAGGAACTTTTGCCATCATCAAATAAAATGAGAGAGATAGAGTGCTTATGGAAAACAAAAATCGATTTCGTTCGCAAAATGCATTTGTATGCCTGATCATCATCACACTTCTGGTATTCACAAATGCCATGAGCCATGCTCAAGCAGTCAAAAAAGTAGGCACCTCAGCCGCCGCATTCCTCAGGATACCTGTGGGCGCTCGGGCCAGTGCCATGGGAAGCGCCTTTGTTTCAGTCGCGGATGATCCCAGCGCCATGTTCTGGAACCCGGGAGGACTCGCCCGTATAGGTCAATTTGCCCTTTCCGTGGACCATTCACCCTGGCTGCCGGGATTGAATTTTAATTTCGTAGGACTCGTTTTGCCCGTCGGATCTGTCAGTACCGTTGGATTGAGTGTTACGGCCCTGACCACTGAGGAGATGTTGGTGACCACAACGGATCGTCCCATGGGTACGGGTGAAACATTCGATGCAGGCAGTTTTGTTGTCGCTATGGCCTATGGACATCGATTGACAGACCGTTTTTCTATAGGTGCCACGTTCAAATATATATCCGAACGTATTATGAACTCCGGCGCTACGGCCATTGCCTTCGATATCGGGACGATCTACGATACCCCTTTCTCAGGAATCCGGCTGGGCGTCAGTATCTCGAATTTCGGAACCAAGATGCAAATGAATGGAGAAGATCTGAACGTTCGGGTCGACATTGCGCCGGATCAAAAGGGGAACAATCAGAGTGTCGTGGGTCAACTTAAAACAGATGCTTTTGATCTGCCTCTCATCATGCGGGTCGGGCTTTCCTGGGACGTGTTCCAAACGGCGGGACAGCGTCTGACTCTGGCTGTGGATGGCTTGAATCCCAACGATAATGGTCAGAGCGTGAATGTGGGAGGAGAGTATAGTCTTTTTAATGAATTACTGATGTTAAGGGGTGGATTCAACGAGCTCTTTCTGGAAGCGCGGGAAAAAGGATTCACTGCCGGTGCCGGTGTCAATTTAAAAATGCAGGGCAGTCTGGGATTATCTGCCAATTTTGGTTATCAGGATTTAGAACATTTAGGCGGTATGAATCGATTTACTTTAACACTCACATTTTAAGAGTAAGGGGAAAGGAGGTGAAAACAGAACCGATGATTTGTTGTTATTAATTAATCAAAAAAGGAGGAGGAAAATGTTGAGTAACAAAAGTATGAGATGGCTGGCACTCATCGCCATTGCCATGATCATTCCACTGCTGAGTGGATGTTTTACGATTCTCAGTGTGACGCAAGTGGCCACCACAGCATCGGGGACGCAGTTTATTGTTGAGATCGAAGTCCGAACAGAAGATGCGGATGCCAATGCACATTACGGTATCGTGGGCGTATTACTTCCCATAGGATTTACTGTGGATTCGGTGTATTTTTCCGGAGACTTCGGTCCCGATCACTGCGTTTTTCTGCATCCGGACAGTGTGGACGCCGATCCGGGCGGACAGGTCGATTTCTGGACGGATTCGTTGGAAGCCCATTGGCCCAGTGGTCCTTGCTACGAGTGGCGGGTCTATCAATCCACGATGCCCTATGCTTCGGCTCTGGATACGGGATACGTCGATCTGACCCTCGAGATCACGGCAGGTGATCTGAATGGGGACTATAATCTGGGTTATTTCGTTTCCAACGCAGCTCTGGATTTTAGCGATTCCTCCTACTATGACGTCAGCCTGAACAATGCCCTCGAGGTGACAGACGGAATGGACGGGGTCGATGTGACGTTTCAGTTCAACGCGTCCACCAACATCGATACATTTACGACGACCCATTTCGTCGAGGTCCGGGGTGACTTGAACGGAGCCACGGGCGACCTGCTTCCAGGTGGAAACAACATTTCCTGGGGTAAGGATTCCGATCTGGAACTGACCAATGTGGGTGGTGATTACTGGTCTGTGACCTTCAAGATGAATCCGTGTGACACCATGAAGTACAAATTCTGGACCGGATTCGATACGGATAACGGCACATCACCCAATACGGGTTGGGAAGGACCTCTCAATCCGGCCGATCCTATCGTGACCGACACACGAACGTTTGTCTGTCCACCCCATGATACCACCGTGCCGTGGCAGTACTACTATCCGGACGATAAAACGGGTACCAGAGTCGATCAGATGTGGCGGCCCTTCGAGGAAAAACCGGATACCATCTCGGTCTACTTCCGGGTTAACGTGGCCGGTGCAGTGGAGGCAAACCTATTCGATCCCGACCAGTATATTGTTGGCGTCCGGGGCGACGATGCGGCCTCTGCAGGCGTGATCGATTGGGACGTTTCACTCGCCATGACTCAGGAGGCGGGTTCGGTTCCGGAGCAGGGCTTCCGGCATGTTGCAGCTTACATTCCGGTTGATTCGGTGACTATCGCCGGGAATCAGGCATACAAATGGGTGGCAGACAGCGTGACGGCGGTTGTATGGGAAGGCACTCCGAATCGTTTATTCACGTATACCCATAGTCTCGTGACAGTGACGCAGGATACCACACTGCACTGGACCTGGTTCAATGACCAGGCCTATACCGGTTTTGCTCCGGTTCAGAGTATCATTACCTGGCGTGTGAGCACCGAAGCCATGGAAGCCCTGGGACTCTTCGACCGAGGCGTGGGTGACGGCATCGCCATTCGAGGACCCCGGGGATGGGGTGAAGCAGAGGAACTCACGTTGGCCTTTAATCCCCTGCTCCAGGAGTGGACGACTACCAATGAATCCTTCACGACCATTCCCGGAACTGGATTCTCTTACAAATATCTCGTCAGCTGGGATGCCAGCCGGGCCGACACGACCAGTGAAAATTACATCCCCAAGCTCGAACTGGGGGGCGGTTGGGAAGAACCTTCGGTCACGGGTGGTTCGGACCGGGTTCATGTATTCCTGGATGCTCCGCAGCAGTTTCCGGTCGGTGATTTCGGTTTCGACCGTCAATTCTTTGCCGGTGTACCGGCCAATGCTGTCATCGACCATGATATCGATGTCACCTGGAATATAGACATGACCCAGGCCACCGACCAGAGCACCAATACCAACGAACTCTTCAGACCCGGTGTGGATACCGTGTGGGTGCAGTGGGATGGTTCTATGCTGGCCCTCAGCCAGGGTTTCAACATGTGGGATTCACGATCCTTTATGCTCACAGATACGGATGGAGACGGGATTTACTCGGGAACCCTGACTCTGGCTGTTTCCGAAAATTTTCCCAATGTTTGGTATCAAATCTGCTATGTGATTGTCTATTCTACTGCGACCGCCGGAGAATATGTCCAAAACGGCGGTGGATTGGCTCGAGGCCGTCGTTATTACCAGTTCATTCATCCGGATCAGGTTCTTGAGAATCCCGGCGGACAATTCCCCACCACAGTCTGGCCGAGAGGATATGATCTGCCGATCATGCTATGGACGGAGAGCAATCTGTTTACCGAAGATCCGCCTGACCTGACACAGCCCACCGGTGTAATGGCCGGGGATGATATGGTGCCTTATAAGTTCAATCTGTCACAGAATTATCCCAATCCATTCAATCCGGAGACTTCTGTTCAGTACGAACTGGCCAAGGCTTCCATGGTATACATCAAGGTTTACAATACCATGGGCCAGGAGATCAAGACCATCGTGCAAGAAATGCAGAATCCGGGTCGGCATACCGTGGTCTGGGACGGTACGAACAACTGGGGAGCGAAAGCATCTTCAGGTATCTATTTACTTCAGATGAAAGCCGGTGATTTTACCAAGGTTCGGAAGATGACGATGCTCAAGTAGGGGAGCATGGATTAAACGATCGTTAACCTTGACAAAAATGATCATCGTAAGTAGATAGGTTCACATTGGAAAAAGGGCATAGGCCGGTCTAGCGTATGCCCTTTTTTCTTGAAATGCCTGGATTCCTTTTGTCATAGAATCAACGGCAAGTGACGCAGGAAGAATGAATAACAAACCTAACTTGTCACTGGTTATTGGCAGCTGGCTTCTGGCCAGATAATTGGTACAGGCATGAAATGTCGACCAGCCGCCAGTAGCCAGTGACCAGTAACGTTATCATCTATAAATAAATAGAGAGATAATAAGTCAATGAACAGTAGAAAAAAACGCATCTTCACTATCATCACCATCTGTCTGCCTGTTGTCCTTCTTATGTTGCTGGAATTGGTGTTACGCATGATCCAGTATGGCGGGAATACTTCGCTGTTCGTTACAGCAGCGGGTGATTTTAATGATTATTATATTTGTAATCGCCAGGTAGGTCGACGGTTTTTCATGAACCAGAATACTTTGCCCGAACCATCCAATGATGTCTTTAAAAAGAAGAAATCCGAAAATGGATATCGCATTTTTGTCCTGGGTGGATCGACTGCTGCCGGGTATCCCTACGGCAATAATCTGATGTTTCCCAGAATTCTGCACAAACGTCTGGCAGATACCTTTCCCGATAGAGAGATTGAGGTCGTCAATACGGCCATGGTCGCCCTCAACAGCTACGCGTTGACGGATTTTATGGATGAGATATTGAAGAAAGAACCCGATGCCATTCTGATCTATGCGGGGCATAACGAGTTCTACGGTGCGCTGGGTGTTGCCTCAACAGAGACCATGGGCAAGTTTCCCTGGTTGGTCAAGTTATATCTAAATCTGAAGCGTTATAGGACGTTCGTACTCATGCGGAATGTCATTGGATCCTTGCGTAAAGGCATCGGAAAGGTCATACATGACGATGCTGATGTGGATCCGTCAGCAACATTGATGGAACGGCTGGTGGCGGAACAGAATATACCTTATCAGAGTACGCTCTACCAGGCCGGAAAAAAGCAGTTTACGAAAAATCTGAAGCATATCTTAAAAAAGGCGAAAGATGCCCACGTGCCGGTCGTGATCAGCGAACTGGTGAGTAATATACGTGACCAGGTTCCCTTCGTGTCAGTGGAAACAACGGACCATCTTCCTGCCGACCAGGTGTACCGGCTTGCCCGATCTATGGAGGAAGAACAGAAGTTCCAAGAAGCAAAGCAAAACTACTATTTAGCTAAAGATCTGGATGCGCTCCGGTTCCGCGCTCCGGAGGAATTCAATGCGATCATTCACCGGGTGGCGGATGATTTTGAGGCGTTGGTTGTTCCCATGAAGTCCGTCTTCGAGAATGCATCTCCCGATGGCATGATCGGAAACAGTCTCATGGCGGAACATCTGCATCCCAATATCGATGGATACTTTGTCATGGCCGATGGTTTCTTTCAAACCATGCTGAAACAGGGCCTCATCCGGTCCCAACGGACCGCAAGTATCATAGGGTCCTCTTCCCATTACCGTCAATTCTGGGGCATGACGCCCTTAGACAGTTTATACGGCGATCTTCGGATTCATATTTTAAAGGGAGGCTGGCCCTTTCAACCCAAAACGGCCCCCAATCGGGGACTTCGTGATTTTCGTATGCGCACAAAGGCAGAATCTCTGGCCGTTCAGGTCTGGACCGACAAGCGTTATACATTGGAACACGCACATGTGGCGATGGCGGAGCATTACGAAAAATCAGGAAGATACGATCTGGCATACAGAGAATTCGGGGCCCTCATGTATTTGATCCCCAAGAATGCATCAGCCTATACAGGGGCAGCCAACATGCTCATCAAACAGGGTGAATTGGAATCGGCACTCCCTATATTATCGGAATCCTTGATCTTGGAAGAAACCGCTTTTGCTAATAAGTGGATCGGACAGATCCTGTTGCAGCAGAATAAGCTCAAGAAAGCCCTTCCGTATCTGGAAAAGGCATACCATACCGAATCCCGGGATCCCCAACTGCTGTACAATCTCAGCGGTGCCTATGCTCTGGATAAACAGTATCAAAAGGCTCTGGGAGTGTTAAATGAATTGGAGCGTATCAATCCCAAATTTCCTGAAGCTGAACTTTTAAAACGACAATTAAGTCAGATATTGAATAAATAAAAAAAATTTGAAAAGATAATTTTTTTAAAGGGAGGAAGATGAGAGGACAGAAGATGCCGTTTATTAAACGGTTTATTGTCGTTGGCATTCCCGTCACGTTCGGATTGTGGCTCTGTACTTCAACTCAAAATACAGGGACCGATGCCGTGCCCGAATGGGCCAAGCGGGCCGTCTGGTATCAGGTTTTCCCGGAGCGGTTTGCCAATGGGGATGAGGCAAACGATCCCACACTTCGGGATATGGATGGGGGATGGCCTCATTTTCTACCCGATCAATGGCAGGTGCATCCATGGACATCGGACTGGTATGAGCTCCAACCCTGGGAAGAAACCTATGGAAAAGATTTCAACTGGTGTGCCGGTCTGAGACGCTATGGGGGCGATCTCCAGGGTGTGCTGGATCGATTGGACTATCTTCAAGATCTGGGGATCAATGCTATCTATTTCAATCCGCTGTTTGAATCCCCATCGTTGCATAAGTACGATGCGACCCTCTACCATCATGTCGATAACAATTTCGGTCCCGATCCGGAAGGGGATAGAGAAATATGGGCCGGGGAAAATCCCGCAGATCCCGATACCTGGCAGTGGTCTCATGCAGATAGGTTGTTTCTTGATTTGATCGCGGAATGTCACAAACGGGGGATCAAGGTCATCATCGATGGGGTGTTCAATCATGTGGGCAATACTTTCTGGGCCTTTCAGCATGTGGTGGCGCATCAACAGGATTCACCTTACAAAGAATGGTTCACCATCCGGCAATGGGATGATCCCATGACCGATAAGAACGAATTCCAATACGAGGGCTGGATGGGCGTGAGGGATCTGCCGGAAATTCGGGAGGATGACAAAGGGCTGGTCCCCGGCCCAAGGGACCACTTCCATGCTGTCGTGAAGAGATGGATGGATCCCAACGGGGATGGCGATCCTTCGGACGGGATCGATGGCTGGCGTCTGGATGTGGCCGAGATGGTCAATATCCATTTCTGGAGAACGTTCAGGAAATGGGTCAGGGCGATCAATCCCGAAGCCTATATTACCGGAGAAGTCTGGTGGGATGATTGGAGAAACAACAAGATGTTTAATGCGGCCCCCTGGCTGCAGGGCGATGTGTTCGATGCGGTGATGAACTACCGCACGGTCCAGGCTATCAAACAGTTTGTCATCGATGAAAAACAAAAAATCACTCCAGATCAGTATGTTGACAGACTGCAAAAAATCTATGACGACTATTCATGGGATCATGTGCTTGTCTGTCAGAATTTGATGGACAGCCACGATGTGGACCGCATCGGGTCTCAGATCGTCAATCCGGACCGGTGGTACGACCATGACGCCAATCCTGCATCCAATCCTGACTACGACATTCGTAAGCCCAATGATCAGGAGATGTTGAAACTCCGCCTCATCATCGCCATGCAGATGACCCTGCCCGGAGCACCCATGGTTTACTATGGCGGAGAGACCGGGATGTGGGGAGGCGACGATCCGGACTGCCGGAAACCCATGGTATGGCCGGAATTGACCTACGAGATCGAAACGGTCCATCCGTCGGGCATGTCCAGGCCCAAGGATGAGGTCCAATTTGACAGTGGCCTGTTTCACTGGTATCAGAAACTGATTGGCATTCGTAAAGAAAATTCCGCACTGGCCCTGGGAACCATCGATTTCTTCCTGAAAAACAATAGAGAGCATGTACTGGGATATAGCAGACAATGGGAAGATGATATCCTCTATGTTTTGGTCAATAACAATCCTGTGTTGAAATCTGTCAGACTGGAACCGGGCATGATTTCATCTGCCGATACGAATTTCGTTGATCTTATATCCGGAAAACCGGTGCGGTCTCAAGAAAATGGAATCACGATAGATTTGGCGCCCTATCAGGGTGTGATCATGATATCCGAAAAACGGGCCGGCCTCACAGGGGAGGTAATCCGTCACGAAAATTATCCTTCCCAATGGGTGGATCACCGGCATGTCGATGTCTGGCTGCCCCCGGGTTATGAGGAAGATCCCGAGACCCGATATCCTGTCGTCTACATGCATGACGGACAGAATCTGTTCGATCCGAAGTTGTCCTACATAGGTGGCGATTGGGGCATCGACGAGACCATGACCCGGCTGGTGGGCGAGAAAAAGATACAAGGTGCAGTTGTGGTGGGTGTCTGGAATACGCCCAAGCGGGGTCCGGAATATATGCCACAAAAAGCCGTGGAAACGGCCCCGAATTCCCGTAAGTTAAGAAGATCACTGAGGGGAATGGAAGCGCCCATTTCAGATAATTATCTGCGTTTCCTGGTGGAAGAGCTGAAACCCTTCATCGACACGACGTATCGCACCCGTTCGGGAAGAGAGGATACGTTTATCATGGGATCCAGTATGGGCGGGTTGATTTCTGCCTATGCGGTATGCGAATATCCCGATGTCTTCGGCGGTGCAGGCTGTGTGTCGACCCACTGGCCTGCGGGAAATGGGATCGTGATCGATTATTTGAGAAAGAACCTACCCGGTCCGTCAACCCATAAACTCTATTTTGATCATGGTACCGAGACCCTGGATGCCCAATACGAGCCATACCAAGTTCGTGTCGATGAAATCATGGCTGAGGCGGGGTACATCTGGAACGAAAACTGGATCACCAGGAAGTATCAGGGACATGAACATTCGGAACGGGCCTGGAGAAAACGGATGGATCTACCCTTTATTTTCTTTTTAGCGAAAGAAAATAAAAAAAATAATAAAAGATGAAAAAGACGGTTATAAAGTTATTCTTTTCTCTCAGCGTGATCATATTCGCTCAAGGTGTGTTTGCCCAGGTCGTGACCTGGACACCTCTTTATATCACCGATGAGGATTCGGTGGTGGTGATCTTTGATGCCACGCTGGGAAGTAGAGGATTGATGGGGTACTCGGGGGTTGTCTATGCCCATACCGGGGTGATCACCTCGGCAAGCACACAACCCTCGGATTGGAGGCATGTGAAAACAGGCTGGGGTCAGAATACACCGGAGACCAAACTCGAGCGTATCGGGACCGACCTGTACCGTTTCATCATCCGGCCCAGTATTCGCGCCTATTATAATATTGCTCCCGGCGAACAGGTCCTCCAGCTGGCCTTCGTGTTCAGGAGCAGCACATCCCCTTTTCGAGAGGGAAAGACCGAGGGAAATGGCGATATTTTCATTCCTCTCCGCTCCGGTTTGAGAATTTTGTCTCCGGAGGGACGACCCCATTTCGCGTGGCCAAATGATACGGTGACTGTGGTAGCCATCGGATCTGAAGATACAGAAAAGATGAGCCTGTTCATTGATGGTACGATGATCATCCAGGTGGCTAATGATACATTGGTCTTTGATTTTATCGCTGAAACATACGGCAAGAAATGGATAAAGGTCACGGCGGAGAATGCTTCCACGCAATTTGCCGCAGATTCATTTTATGTCGTCGTGAACGGGCCGGTGGAATCAGAATGGCTTCCATTGGGTATTGTGGACGGCATCAATTATA
>CAZYTI010000044.1:0-12020 GCA_964650065.1 uncultured bacterium | reverse complement strand
ATTTCAGCATTTGCCCACTTTCCAGCAAAGAAGTTTACTTTGATCTCATCGCCCACAAACTTCCTACCGTCAAACCGTGTATCTTGGATATGAATATCTGCGTTGTCGCTATCGCGTTGACGGAAATAGAAAATAACCTGACGGTAACGATACCCCCCGCCTTGCACGTCACAAAACGATATCCAAAACTCATCATTCGCTTGCCCCATCCGAAGGTGGAACGATATATAAATTGTCCCATCTTTCCCTATTTCAACCCATCCCATAGCCTGATTTCTTATTCTGATAGATTCCGGTGCTGATTTGTAGACAGTGGTTTCTTCGTATCGAATATCTCCGGGGTTTTCCTCCCACGTATCAGTAAAGTCGGTCCAATCATAAACTTCTTTTTCCCACGCGGAAACGAGGGGGAGCAGCACGGCACCAAACAGTAGGATGGCAACCGTCAAAAGTGTACTAATTCCTTTCATTGTATTACTTCCTGCCAGGTGTAATATTGTGTTTGTCGGAGGGGTTCAGAATAACAACCCCGACAAGGGTAATCATGATCGCACCAAAAATAACGGTGGCGAGTGGGTGCGGATAGGTATCCTGTTCTTCATGCCCCGCGAATCTCTCATTCCCCCATGTTATTGTAAAGTCTGAAGTGACCGTCCGGCTGTTAATTACTCCTGAAATCGGATCAATATACTCCCACTTTTGCGCGTCTTTCCATTTTGTTGGATTGTGTAAAATCACATCGTACCATTCAATGCCCGATCCCGAACCACTCCCAAGGATGATAATTTGCCCTCCCTGCTCCCAGAAGTCCTGCATATCGTAGAAGTACGACGGAACCCCATTCACGTCATATATGACGAAATGACCCATAAGGTTCGAGTTTCCGAGGTAGTCCAGTTTTAGGGCCTGGACCCGTATGTGAACGCCGATTATTTGGTATTCTATCGGCTCCCCCTCGTTTATCGTGATCTCTTCTGTGCGGGCATAGTGCCCCATCTTGAAATTCAGGTCGTCGGTGAATTCAATTTCATGCTTTGCCTTCTTTTCACCGTAGAAACTCAGCGCATAGATTGCGGTGCCCCCCTGACGATCTGCAAAATAGATAAAGTCGGTTTCCTTGTCTGATATTTTCTTATTGAACGCATAGGAAACAGGGTTTCCCCCTACGTAGCACGTTAGGTTTTTGGCCTTCTCAATGGCCTTTTCCTCCACTGGTTTATTATGGGCGTCTGCGGCATAGATGGTTATCGTATATGTTCCGAAATCCCACCCCGAGGTATCGATACTCTCCGCAATGGAATAACTCGAAACGTTATCCATGTCGATATAGGTTAAATTCCCTTGTTGTTTCGTTACCCCGTCGCTGTCTTTGATCGACCAATTCAACGTATGGATTATTGAAAGGTCCAGCACGTCAATGTCCAGGGTAAACGTCCGATGTTGTGGATACCATAACGCCGTATGATTTGAGGGGAAGTTGATCGTAATCAGTGGAGCGGTAAACTCAATCATGCCCGAACAGGTATAATTTTCTCCAAGAATAACTAAATATTGGCTCCCCGATCCCGTCCCGTTATGTGCATCCACGTACACCATACGCCACCATGAAAGAGCAGAGGCATTAATACCCCATGAGTTCGCAACCGTACTGTAAATATCAGTATGGCTGGAAGCCGTGCCGTTAATGTATATCGATCCCGTGGATCCGGTGAAACCGGTTGTATTGGTGAAGGTAAGATTGAGTCCTCCGGCGTCTATCTCGAAGGATCCCAATACAGTCAAATGGTGTAAGCTCACGTTTTGGTTCATGCTCCAGGATCCCGCCGAACCGATCTCTAGCGCTGAATTCCCGCCGCTTGTGATCGTTCCCGATATGGCTATCGTTTCATTGAACGAAAGGGTTTTCCCGTTGAGATTGAGATTATTTAAATCGTTGGCTCCGGTGAGGCCGGAGAAGGTAGCGGATGAGCCGAGCTTCACGGTACCCGAGTTGTCGGTGAAGGTTCCCGAGTTTGTAATATCTCCTACAATCGTATTCCCTGTTGTTGCCGTATAGGTTCCCGATGCCCCGATTTGAATCCAATCGGTTATGACAGCACCACTCCAGGTATTGTGACCAAGGGTTCCCCCTTCGATGATAATACCACCACTAACCGTGATCCCTCTGGTGTTTGATGCTCCTCTGAATGTGGCTGTTTCCCCTACTGTGAGATTTCCAGAGATTCGGTACGTTGATGCTGTACTGTCCCACAAATTCACCTGATTCCCTATGATCGTAAGATGGTGCGGATTCCCACTCGCTTTATCCCGAATCTGAGTTCCACCACCAGTATTGTCGATGACTATTGTTCCACTATTGGCCCCCATCGTTGATCCTGTAGCGAGGTTCAGCATGACATTATCTGTCCCATCATTGATTGTCGTTGTTGCGCTACTGAATTGAACGTTGGATCCTGAATGTGCATCAAGTACCCCAATGATCACGGTGCTTCCTTGGAGATCAAGAGTATCTGTGACCGATGCTCTCCCCGTGACCGTCAAATCCCGGCTCGTTCCTGTGACTGCTTCCGAGGTATCGAACGTTCCACTTGTGACCGTGAGAACGTTCGCCACCGTGAGCGCGAATCCACTATTCGATGAATGCTGGACCGTTCCTGACGCTTTGTTGATAACCACATTGTAGAGCGTTCGTGCTGTGTTCGTTGCATCCCACATGAGTTGATTTCCCGTGTATGTGAATGCTACGGTCCCGTCACCATCGTCGAATGTTGTTCCCTGGAAGAGGAGCGTATTGTTTGACGTGTGACCATTAAGCGTCATTGTCCCCGATGTGAATGTGACATCAGCTGAATAGGAGTAGAAGGATCCTACGACATGTGTGCCGGATCCTCCAATGAACGTGCTGTTGGTCCTGGCCATTATCCCGTAGTTTGTTGTGCCACCACTCCTCAAACTCATCGTAGCAGGGCCACAATCCATCGTTCCGTACAATGTGGTCGTCCCGCCTACGGTGAGAGAAGCAGAGGCATTCCCATCAACAAGACCCGTCGCATTGATGAGCAGATCCCCGGTGAACTCAATATCCCACCCGTTCAACCAGTAGGTGCTGTCGATCCATCCGTCGTCGTACACGGCGTCACCAGAGGCGTCCGTACCTGATGTAATGATGAGGTCTGCGGCTTCACTGGTGAGAGAAATAGCTATAATGAAAAGGAGAAAGGCCCCGATAATTAGGAGCCAATGTTTTAATATATATGTTTTCATTGTCTATATAGAATGTGGATGATATATATAAAAGAACAGATACTTAGTATTTTTGTCCTAACTCTTCAAAAACCCAATTTATCGCTTCTTCCAAGTTTTTAAATTCTTTATCATCCATAATAGCTAGGGCTAGTTTGTGATTATTTTCCGATAAGGTTATATTAATCCGTCGCGGGCCATTAACCTTGATCCTTCCATCTTGCCGGCCATTATGGAATGTAAACAAGTTTACTTAACCTCCGTTATCCTGATTATCGTTGGTTTGTATGCATTTTCACCACAATCATTATATAGTAAGTACTCATCATGGGTACTAATGACTAACACAAGCGGCACCCCCGCAAACGGAAATGAAAAAGACGGAGTAATTACATACCAAAGAGCCCCCTCCTATGGGAGTCAGACAATCACCCTTTGCCAGCACCACGCAGAAACACAGACAGAATATTCCCTTGGACCTGTATCTCATGGTATTCATGACGGCGATTGTGCGATGTGTGACCACAGTGATAATCCTTGGTCTGAGTGTTGAAAATGGCCCGCCCGAAATCTGATACATCCCATGCCCTGGAGAGACAATACCATTCCCTCCGGAAACTCGGTCTATCTCATGATTCCGCATCTGCGGCAATCCGTAAAACGAATGATGAGCAGGGGGTGCCACTGTCACGCAGTGGGGTCCGGCTCCTCCTTGATCGTTTATCGCCATGATTCACTCTCCTTTTTTGTCCATTATATTTTCAATGTGGCCACATGAAGGACATAACCAATGATTTGCTATCCTTTCCATTTCTACCTCTGGTTCGTCTGGGCACTTCATTTCATTCCTCCGTCTTGGTAATGTGGTCTTTTTTCATGCTTCTACTCTCCAAATTCGGTTTCAGGTGTACCTATGTCTTATCGGCCATGTTTCTAATCCATGAAGGATCCCAGTTCCTTTGTGCTTTCAATGCCTCGATCTCTTCTGGTACGGGATTGAATACCCCCTCCCTCTTCATATTATCAATAATGATCCTTGCACCGCTCCATGTAATAATCTGAAATTTCTTTTCGAGCATCGGGCCATAAGTACCCCCGAACCAATCTCGCATAACCTCCCCGGGTGAATGATCATCATCTCGGGTAAATCCATCCCGTAAGGCAAGATTGACCACCTCCAGGTTATTCCAGGTTTCCCACCGGCCAGTATTGTAGAAGTATATCCCATTAAATGTATCAATAGCTATTTTCTCAACACCGGAAACAACAACGCCCGGGATCCTCCAGGACCACTTTGTAAAGTATGGCCGTCCTTCCCATCCGTGAAGTAATAGCTCATCCCCACGTTCCTTTGGGCGTGATCCTATCGGTCTGATCGTTTGGGTACACGTACCCGCTCTTACTCTCTCAATCTTGAATTCTCCTGTAAATGCCACTACATGCTTACTCATGCTCTCAACCTCTCCAAATTCGGTTTTAGGTGTACCTCTGTCCAGCCGTCCAGCCATGATATTAACCGCTCCACCTTCTCCGGGGAGGGTTCTGGGAGGCCGCACCGCTTTGAATCCGCACCAATCGATACCATGTCCGGATCTATTATATCCAATATCTCGGAAAACGCCTCGAAATCGAAATCCATAATTGGCTCGATGGTAACATTAATTTTGAAATCCGTGTCCAGATCGTATAAATTTATAACCCCCAACGATTTTAATGACTGTGCCCTCCGTAATACTGAAGGTGCTTTTGTCCCATCGTAATTACGGTTACTTTCTATCGTTGTGCATAAGATTGTTTTCATCCCACTGAAATACCGGAGATAATTCAGGAACCTACCCGGATTCTTTGTTTGGAAGAGGTAGGTATTATTTTTGAATCTCGTGGCATGGAATAGTATCTTTCTGATAATCGTCCCGTGGATCTCCTCCGCAAACAAATCATGACAATTGCACACAAAGATTGTCATTCCGTCCGGATACTTCTTTTTCGTGTGGTTATACTTCAATTCCTTCTCGACAATGAACGGGGATCCCGAATACTTTTGTTTATTCCCTGGAAACCTCTTCAAGTCCTCCATGTAGCAATACCCACACTCATGGGGGCATAGCCCACCCAACGGGTTCCATGTGTGTGTTACCCATTGGTACATATCTCCGCTTCTCTTATTCAATGGCATTGTTTAATTCCTCCTTGATTCTCCATTTACTTCTCTTCATATCACGCCGGGATCTCCAGATACCGAAGAACGCCAACAGTGTGACGCCTGTGACGACGTTCACCGGCAAAAGTATCCTGCCGGAAGGGGTAAGGCTCACCCCGACCAGAACGAGCCACACACCACACGCTACGGGCCAAACCTGCCAGAACTTCATACCGCCGCCCCCTCGCCGTCGTTGTCGTCGTTCATGATCTCGCAGTACGGGCACCCGTCAAGACAGTCAACAGGGCCGTGGATCTCACAATAACAGGTCATCGCTTTTTCCTCCGGTTCTCTGCTTTGTCCAATCCTCCCGCCTATATGATTCGATCGATGTCTCTCTTCTAACCATTGTATCATTCCTCCCCTGGCCTGATAGGGGTCGGGTTCGCTTCATTGCATCCATGACACAATAGTAGACCGTCAGCAGTCCTTACAAAATCGGTTCCATTGTCTGATTCCATTTCGCAAAATTCACATTCCATTTACTTCACCTCCTGGTAATTTCATAAAGTCCTCGATTGTCGGATTTCCGCTTTCCCTGGCTACCTTCTGGTAGAGGGGGAATGAAACTCTTTGTATTTGCTCCTGCCAATTCAGGTGACCTGTACAGGCCATGCACCCAGTTCTCTCGATTCCATACTTTTCATATACAGGATTTCGAGGTATTCCATTCTCGTCGTGATACCTCCAGACATCGGCCCCCGTCCACCATAGTATAGGTACGGATTTCCACATATCCAATTCTTTATTGTGGTATGTCACTGAACCATTAATGAGAAATGGCATCCTCCGTTGTCTCCCTTCATCGCCAACCAATCCAACGAAATTTAAGGATGGCCTGAACTCGGAGGCGAATTTCTTAAATGGCTTGAATTTCAAGATCTGACAACAGGCCGGTTCCCGCTTATCTCCTGTTTTCGAGTTCCTCGATGTTCGAGGATAGCCATTGTCTCTCACGATCTCCCAGAACGTTTTTTCCGGGTGGAGTTCGATAATGTCCAAGCCGTACCTCTCCTGCATCCTCTTCATGTATTGAATGGTTCCTGGGAATTGCTGGCCCGTTCTGGTGAATACAACACAGACCCCTGGCCTCACCGAATGTACGAGGTGGGTTAATGCCATTGAATCCTTTCCGAATGAGGACGAAATCACAGGGTTCCCGCCGTGATCCTGGAGGGCGTTTCGTATCGCATCTTTCGAGAGTTTCACTTTTTCATTGAACGAGAGGGTTTTAATCCTTCGATTCAGTTCCTTTCCTCTCTCGGAATAGAGTTTTCGACGCTCCTCCCGATCCTGCTTACAGGTCATCGCTTTTTCCTCCGGTTCTCTGCTTTCAGCCTGAAACGCTCTATATCGCGTTTGAATTCCGGATGTTCTTTCATACCCTTAACTATGTGTTTTCGTCGTGATAGGTCATTCTCACCTTTCAGAAGGTTCATTCCATGATTCCACGGGATCCCGGACATTATCCACCACCCCCGATAAAATCATGTTGTGAATTGTTAATGCATTGATCTATGAATTCCTTTACTGATATATCCAACACTAATGGATATTTCTTCCCTAACCACTCTTGGCGATTTTGTGTTTGTTGGTAGAGATTGGCTTTACTCATATCCATTGAAATATAATCTGAATAGAGTTTTTGCACCTGTTCAACCATTCGGGTAATAACTCCATCCGATAGAATACCCATCTCACCCGTGATCTGATACCCCTCCGCTTTCATTAATTGTTGATACGCATAGATTGTCACGGCTGATCGTCCCTTGAACCTACCCGACGCTATCATTTTATCCTGAAAATCTGAAAGAGCTTCAGGTAATCGCACATTATGTCTTTTACTACTCAAAAAATAACCTCCAAAATGACCAGAAAAAAGGGGTATAGTGTATTGTAAAAAAATTTGTATGACACTATACTACTATTTTTTTCTATAGTACCCCTCTTTTTTTCTGTGGTTCCATTGCTCTTATTATAAATCAATGGTCTTATTTGTTGGTTTGCTAAGATTTGCCGTACCGCAAAAACCCCAAAAAACGAGTGTTTTTCACTATTTTTTTGTATGACACGTGTCATACAGTTGGCATACATTTGTATGACACGTGTCATACAAAGCCCCCTAAAAATCACTAATTTTTGACGGCAAGTTGTGTTAGTGGTATGAAAATTCCATTCAACCAACATAACCCCCCCTTCGATTTACTGGTTTAATGCGGTCAGAGGATTGGTGGAAACATTCCCCCCGATCTAGCGCACGATTCAGGCAGGCCCTAGCATCCGCGTGAGACAACCCGAAACCCTTTGCTTTCTCGAAAAGTTCATCTTCGGAAACACCATCCGTAAAGGAGCGTATGGCAGAATCAAACAAGGCCATTTTCCCCCCTTTGACGATCGTTTCCCTACTTCCTCCGACGACAATACCAATATCGCTATGTATCTGTTCGAGGAAATACTCGACTAATTCACAAGCTACCTCTGCATCCTTTAATTCGACTTTATCAGAAAACCGAGATTTCGCGGACGCACATGCCAATCTTTCCAATCCCTCGTTGTTCCTTGCTGTCAGTGTGAGGCGCATTTTTGATGATTCCGCCCTCTTCTTTGCATAGAATGTTACGAGGTGTTTTATTGCCTTATCTGTTAGTATTGGTGTGTATTCTTTGGCAGCCATGATATATTTTTTAATGTAAATAATATTGTCAGAATCAACCCCTTTCTCATCCATATCCCTAATTGCATTTTTGTGTTCTAACAATATATGCCGTGATATGTCGGCATCTTTCGTTATGTCTGGTGAATCAATGAATGGTAAAATAAGGTCAAATCGTGAGGTCATGGCGGGCTTTAATGTTATCTGATCGCCAACATTAGATTCCCCGTGGAATCGTTGAGATTCGGGGTTTGCCGCCGCTAGCACCGGGCACCTGGTAAGAACGTCCACCCGTCCGTATGCCATCGATATGGTGGTATGTTGTTGTTCCATTGCCTCATGTATCCCTTGCGAATCCTTTTCCGTCATTTTCTCGAATTCATCAATGACACAAAATCCACCGTCCGCCTTCGGCAAGGCTCCGGCCCGGTATACCCGGTTTCCGTTCCTTCCCTCCACATAGGTTCCAATGAGACCGGCCTTTGTGGACCGTGGGCCGGAGGCATACATTGATCGCGGGGCGATATGGTGGGCGAACCGTAATAATTGAGATTTCGCGGTTCCCGGATCCCCGACAAACAAAACATGAATGTCACCCCTGATAAGTGAGCCGTCGCTTCTGGATATCCCGGATACACCCCCAAGGATCTGCAATAAGATTATTTTTTTCTCCATAGTGTGCCCAAAAACCGAGGTAGCCATTTTCGAGGCAAGGGCACCAAGCACATTATCCCGCTTTGCCATTTTCCTGAATTCCTTCATTTCCTCCGCCGTTGCTTCAAGGGTTTTCACATCATCCTCACTTTCGATTGAATTACACTCAAGATAGAACGTCCTATATTTCTCCTTATCCAAATCTTTTGTTTGCCGTAGGATCCCGTTGAACTTATACCGGCCTCCGAGTGAGAAAGCGTTCACAAGGTCGAAACCATTGAGAATGATCTCAATCGTTCCCGGCTCCCCTCCATGCCTTGCCTCTTCAGGGTTCTCCTGAACGGTTATAAATCGACGTATGAATCCGGTAGAATCATCATCCTTCACCTGGAAACTTGTTTGGTTGGCTGTTTTTTGGCACCCGTCACACTCATAAGGGCCTTTCTCCTTGAACGGGTTAGGTTGATCCACCACATTATTGAACCCACACCGAAGGCATGAATAAATCAATTCCGTAAACGCCAAATGTGGTCTACCGATCTCAACAACCTGGCCGGAAACCGTTATGAACTTCCCGAGAAGGTGTTCATTGATCCCCCGAATACTTATCTTGTTTTGGTCTGGTAGGTTCACAATTCTCATTTCCAGGCAAACCGGCCCAATGTCGGGAGGTATGATATTTTTTATTGCATCCGTAGCCAAGGAAAGCACCGGACGAATTGAAAGCTCTATTGAATCGTTTGTGAACACCTCGGACAATACCCGGGATTCGAGGTCTATGTCCTCGAAATCGACATATAGTGAGGATTTCTCAGGCCATGCCGCGGCAACCTCTTCGATCTGTCGCTTGTATTTCGGGGATCTGAGAATGTCCTCAATTCGCCGTGTGACGCCCTCGGGATCTATGGGTAAGGTGTCACCCCCATACGATAGTTTTCAAGCGTTAACTGTCCTGTGGGCTTGATATTGGGTGAAATTTCTGTATGTAGTTGGATGGCAACGGGGCACCCGTGACTTTCCGAATTGTGGCAACGCTCGAGTATCCTTTGTTTACTCTTTGCGGTTAGTGATGAGGCATACACACAAGGATCCCATGACATTAGAGCATCCCCCTAAGTCTCGCACCGGGCACCCTGGTTGGAACTATTTCAAACAGAGAAATAACAGGGCACCCGGATTGAGCATTATGTCTGAGTTTTGAGACAATGCGCGTTAATTTTTGAGGGTACTTTCTTACCGTTTGAAACAGTTCCATGTACCCTATATTCTTAACCCAATTAATATACTTTACCCAATTCGGCCTATTTGGGTTATGAACACGATTTATATTAAATAAGGTAATTGGTGTTTTATGTGTATGAGTCCAATTTTTGCAAAAGCAACCATGTCCCAAGGTAAATCCCGGGTGCCCTCGAAGGTCCAAAGACTTCTCAACCTCTCCGAGGGGGATCTTATTGTTTGGGTTGAACGTGACGGTGAATTGATTTTCAAGAAGGGTGACGTTATCGCTGTTGATTAGACCGCCCCCTTCAATGAAACCTCTTCCACAATCGAAATGATACGTTTATTTATCGCCCTTTCAATCGTGTCTATCTCTGCCCCAATCTCAATATTGAATTCGGCTTCGAAATCCCGTAATGAATACAATATTTTAACCTTCGATTTTGTCATTCTGATTAATTGGGTTTCCTTCTTTGGTTCCGGTTCCGGTTTTGCTTTCTCCTTATATGATAAGTTCATAAAGGTTTCCGGCCAGGTTGTTGAGATCGGTAGACCACATTTGGCGTTTACGGTTTCCTTAATTTCTGTGAGATTATCGTATAGTATTTTATATTCTTTATAGAGTTGATTGTGTGGCTCATTTTCATACCTACCCGCGTATTTTTTAATCGTTTGTTCGAGCTTAACAAATCTCTTTAACTTTTTTAAATCGTGCTGATCTTGTGTTAGTAGTTCATCGATCTCTTTCTTTTGGTTCTTTGTTGGTGGTAACATTTCCCGTTGCCGTGGTTCTCGTTTGTATTTCTGATCCTTGCATGTCCTATGGTATGGCCTTTCTGGAGGCTTCCCACCTCTCATTTTTATTTTGTATGCTGAATATGTCACGGGTTTACCGCAATAGATACACGGAACATTAACGGATTTTGCTTTACATTTCATATGTGTTGGATTTTTTGGTTTTCTCCCCTCTAGCCTTCTTGCATCGTAAGAGGAAAATATCACGGGTTTACCGCAAACGGTACACGGCAATTCGAAACCTATTCTCATTTTCTTTTTACATTCTTTTGAATGGTAAAATTTTTTAAATTTCGACGCCTCATATCTCTTTTTTGCAACCGTTACGAATTCATCACAATTTGTATTTGAACACGGTAAAATGATCTCTTTTTTCCTCTTCAGTAGTGCCTCTCGGCATGATTCTTTATTACAAAGGAATTCTCGTTTTTGGTTTTTCCGTAGGGTTTCCAGTGGAAGCCGCCAATATACTTGTTGGCACCCCGCACACCGTACTCTTACCGTATCTTTGTCCTTCTTCTCCAGGGCATTACATGATTGTTCGCAATAGAATTGATTTCGAGATTCTGGTATGAATTCTTTGCCGCAATAATGACAATTCCGTATTCCTAACGGTTCTCTTCCTAATCCTTGTCTCAATGATTTGCTTTGTAATGTCGTTATGGATCCCTGACCCGTAAATTTCGTACTATTTTTTGCTGCTCTGTTAATGTTTATCCCCCCCTGTCCTTCTGAACATACCGGTTATTTTATCGTAAAAAATGACTATTGCAGAGCAGATTATAAAAATGGATAGAAGCACGTTGAAAATAACCCGCTCCCGTACTATTTCATTCAGCAAACCACCTCTTCAACCATAACTCAATCGTTACCAATGTCCATAATTGTTGTGATTCCTGCTGTGTCGGGGTTTTATTCTGCAATAGGTTAGATACCCTGGAGTGATCGATGATTTTCGATATACGAGATGTCATAGGGTCCAGCACGGACGAAACATATCCTTTGGTTGATCGGGTCCAATCCTGATGGGGAACACCAAACCCGGCTTTCTTCCGGTGAACGATCCCGGCGGGTAATATATCGGATACCGCTTCTTTGAAAATATATTTCCCTACTTCTCCCCGGATCCTGAACCGTGCGGGTAGTGAGAAGGCCAGCTTTACAAGCTCCCGATCCAAGAACGGGACCCGTGCCTCTACTCCGTGGGCCATGGATGTTCTGTCCGTGTATGGTAAATAGTTGTTCGGCAGCATG
>CAZYTI010000043.1:0-12077 GCA_964650065.1 uncultured bacterium | reverse complement strand
GGCAAAATAGACATTGGCGAAATGGATAGGATTTTTGTCGGATGCATCAGTTACTCTGCCCACGATTTTTACACGGGGAATGGTTTGAGAAAATCCTATTCCTGATAGCATACCAAGATAGATCAATTCAATCATGATGAAGCATATCATATGAGAACGTTTCATTTTTTGGACACCATTTTTATCAGTTGACCTATTATCATTCATTCAGAATTCTCCTTTTTTCTCAAGATGTTATACTTTTCATTCTTGGTGTCTTCGCGTCTTGGTGGCATTTTTTGTTTTATACAATCCTGCCTAATGATAATCTAAAGGCAACACATCGGCGAATCGTTCCCAGGCCCAATATCCATAGGTTGTAAGGGCAAAGGAATTGTAGATATGTCCTTGAATATTCACAATAGTAGTATCGTGCTCCATTTTTATCCAAGAAATTTGGCGGCGGTCTTTGCTTTCGCTTATCAATGTGTTGCGCTCCAGACGCATGGAATGGATATATTCATTGGAAACCCTTTCCTTGGTATATATCACTTTTAAATAATTTGAGAACGAGAGTTTCTTTTCGAAAGGTCTGTCTCCGGGAAATAGAATATCCTCCGGTGATACTTTTTTTACGAATATACCCACATTGCTATTCGACATTTCAGACACATTGTATACTTTAAACCCCTCTTCTTCATGTTTTCCTGCGATCAATGCAGCAAAGAAATGTCGCTGGGAACCCCGATACGTCTTGAGACGGTTTTTCTCCCAATTTTTTCTTTCTTTCTCATCCTTGGGGGGCATGACTTGAAACCGGGATTTATGTACATATTTATCGACACCATTGGCATAACCCGATGAAAAGCTGACCAGGTGTGTTTCACTTCGGTAACCCAGGGCCCTGTTTACAATCTGCAGGGGTTGATCCGAAGATGCCGAGAGAGTGACAGATTCTTCATTGATGATGAAGTCAAGGACTTCGGGATTGAGTATCTGGGTCTTGGAACTATTGGACGATGTCCCGAGGAATGTTTTTTGGAATTCTTTAAGATACCCTTTCCATAATCGCGGGGAGTTGGCTTCCACCTCGATGGGTGGAGCCATGATGACCTTGGATCTCAATTGGAAGTTAAATGTTTTGTCAATGGATTCGACCAATCGGATTTCAAGAGATTCGACCTCATACCCAATCATGGAAGCCACGATTTCGTAGTTGCCTAAGGGTATGTTTTCAATGGAGTACATCCCCTGTTCATCTGTAGCAGCACCTCGCGTTGTGTTTATGAGAAAAACGTTGACATTATGGATGGGTGCACCTGTGATGAAATTGGTGACCCGGCCGGTGATTCGAACGCGGTGTCCCGTTTGTGCCACACCTTGCCGGTACAGGATGAAGCAATTGATCAGGACAATCAAAATGACAGAAATGATTGTCTTCTCCCAGGCAGGACTGTCATTTTGCCGTTTGGTCCGGTACGTGACCTTTGAGTTATTGGATCTTAAAATCGTCATTGGTGTTTTGTTATTCCTGATCCGTTACCTTCAGGCGGATCTCGGTGGATTCAGTCAATCGAGCGATTTTATCGTTGACCCGGACGATCAGGGCATAATCCCCGGGTCTTACACTCTCGAAGCTTAGTGCAAAATATTCCTGGGCGCTCCTCTGATTTCCTTCCTGATTGTAGGATGAAGCCAGGGACAATTTTTGACCAGGCGCGAGGTGTTGAATCAGTCCCGATTTAACCGTATGGAGCTCGTATTCCACCTCGTAAGAAGTGAGGCCTGATGAATTTAACAGCAAATTCGAGATCTCAAAATACAGGTGGATGGGTGTTTTTCTGGAAAAGGAATATGAGGGATAGGGCATAATGGACAAATCACCTTTGGCAAATGAGATGTTCTGGGTTAATCCGGTGATGGGGTGAATGCTATGGGCCAGCTCGATATCGCTTATCCGGAGAAGATCCGAAGAGCCCTGGTTGATTTGTACCCGGTAGGTTTTTTCCAATACCCGCTGGGATTGTGGATTCTTGATCTCTATGGACACCAGGTATTGCCCTGGAGGAAGCAATTCATTGATCTGATCGATGTAGATACGATTCTTCGCCAATGCAGCCGTGGGCACTCGAAGGGTTCTTTGTATATTCCGCTGAGCAAGCAGGTTGTAGTTGGAATCCCGGACGGCATAGGCCATGTTCAAATTTGTGCTTGTCTCAGTATTTTCCAGGGCAAACTGGAGTATTGGGATGCCATAGTAAAGCTCCAAGCGGGTCTTGTCCTTCCGGGGAAACCTGGCGGATACGATGCTCGCCTCCAGAGGATCGGCCGATCTGCGTAGACTGGTGGCGACATGAGGGAGTCTGGATTGTTCGGCGAGATTTTCCAGATGGATCTCCTGAAGAGATGTAACGGCCAACATTGTGTTACCGGTTATAGCGGGTTCTGTTTGTTCGCCTTCCCTGGTGACACCTGTGGGTTTCAAAGTCGATCTCTTGTCTAATCTACTCAAAACGCTGCTGGCCAGTGCCGAATATTGCAAGCTCATATCCATACGGGGTTCTACGAATTCGAATATCTGCTCATAGATGAGTTCTTTGGTTTGTAAGGGTGCGATTTTTGTGAGATCGGCCGCGAGTTCGTAGGCGACGGCCTTCCGGATAAAATCGAACACAACTTCTTTTCCGAAGCGACGATATACCCAGCATTCGTTGGCATAAAGGGTCCTGGGGTGGGCCATTTCGATGCGATCATCGGGTGGGCCGTAGCGGAGATAAATTATCCCCCGGTCGTCATACCCCCGGTCATCGGGGGATGATAAGAATTCCCGTACATAGTTAAGACGGCTTAAATGTTCCGGATACCGTTCGTTCTCCAACGTGGCAGGTGTCGGATCCTGTCTCTGCCAGAACTGGAGTAGGAATAAACCCTTATCCCGGGTTTTCTTAAAATTTTTCCGATCGTCGTCGGACATGATATCCCTGAAGTCAATGTACAGGATATCCGCATAGACATTGTTACCAAGATGCATAAGACCTCGATAAAGCGCTCTGGTCGCATCAGGCACATTTTCCTCCAAGGCGAATTGCTGAGCCTGCTTCAGGAGTCCAACCGGATCAACAACCGGGCTCTCCAGGAGGATGACTGCGTTGGTTGGATCGATACGAGGTTTTGATGATTCCATGGTGCGCCGGGCCAGGACATCGGCAGTGATTTTGGGGACAATGGGTGCATCCGGGCTGTAATCCATGGGAAGCATTTCGGCAAATCTTTCCCAGGCCATATAGCCATCTACGGTGACGGCGTAAGGATTGTAAACATGTCCCAGGGAATTAATGGTGACCGTATTCATGTCCATTCTGAGCCAGGTGAACTGTCCGGTACCGCGATGGTGGCGGGCCCAGGGATAATCTTTGGTCTCTTCCTCTTTGGTATAAATGACTTGCAGGTAATTGGGAAAAGAAAGTTTCCTCTCGAAATCGGTTTCCCCGGGTGCAAGTATTTCGTCTGCTTTTATGGTGTTGAAGTAAATGTTTTGGTCCTCGTCAGAACGATCCCTGAGTTTGACCTCATATACATTTCTCAGGACGTAACCTTCTCTATCCAGGCGATTATTGATCAGGCTGATATAAAAATGTCGTCGAGACCCGTAATAGGCCTTCAATCGGTTTTCCCTCCACCTTTTTTCTTCTTTCTTATCCTTGGGCAGGAGGGGTTCGTATCTCGAATTGCAGAGGTATTCCCCATCGAAATCGTCTCGGAAGGTAAAATTCTTCAAGTGGGTATGAATACGATATCCCAGGGCCATATTTTCGATCTGAATGGGTTCATCACCGGCAGATGCCTTCAATTCGTTGTTTTCGTCATCATATTCAAAATCCAGGACTTCGGGATTTAATATTTTACATTTTGAGGCATTGGGAGACAATCCAAGAAAGTATCTTTCAAAAATGCCCAGATACTTTTTCCACTCCTTGGGAATTTCTGCCGTAACACTGATTTCCGGGGCTTCGATGGGTTTGGATTTTAAGCTAAAATTAAATTCTTTTTCCAAGGGTTTGGTCAAATCAATGGTCCGGGTTTGTAATTCATACCCCATCACGGAGACGATGAGCTCGTATGTGCCCATAGGGACATTCACGATGTCGAAGATTCCATCCTCATCCGTAGCTGAACCTATCGTCGTATTGGAGAGAAAAACGTTGGCAAAATACAATGGCTTTTGGGTGGATGCATCGATGACTCTGCCAAATACTCGAACACGTGGTACCTCTTGTGAAAATGATACCGCGGGTGGCAGGATGAGAAGAATCAGTCCAGTCAACAGGTTAGTGAAAATGCATTTTAATCCAGGATTATAACGTCGGATTTTAGGGGGATGTTGGATAGAGGAGGGATTGTCCATGTTCAGCGAAAGGGATTTCTCCATAATAACATCCTTTCAAGTAAATGGAATCATAATTGAAACTTACCAACAGGCATGAGGAAAGTCAAGATATTTTCTCACCACCCGTCGAACTTTACTCCAGGACGACAAAATTCTCCAGGAAAATACTCAACTTATCAGAGTTGTGATCTTCGATTCTTGGGATAGTTTTGTATTCTCCCGGTGCAATTGTTAAAACGAATGTTTCATGAAGATGTTTCTTTTTTTTTAAAGAAAGTATTCTTATGTTTTGACGAAATGGTCTGCTGATTTGTCTACATGATTTTTAATCTGTGAGGATTTTATATAATCGAATAAACTGTGGTTGGTATTTTTATCATTGAATCTCCGGCTCCATGAATTGTTCTAATTTGACAGCGACTCGCTTGCACATTCTGAGATAGGCTTCACTTCCTTCATATTCGTTTCGCAGGTCTTGACAATGTATGGGTGCCCAGGATTCCCACCAATTCCAAAAAGTATTTGATGCGTCTCGGACCTCCTTTTTCATTATTAACCGGTTCTCATACATTTTGCCACCTGCGATTCCGATGGCCATCATACTCCCGGTAAGCAATCCGCATAGATCCCCCTTTCCCAGTCCCCCTCCAAAGGCGGCAGCTGCATTGCCCCATTCTTCAGGTTTGTCCAGATAGCGTAACGATACGAAGAGAATGGACTCGGCACAACTGTATCCCTTGCCGGCAAAATTATCGATATCTTTGGCCATGACCGATTTTTCAATGATGATTTTTTCGTCAGGGCTACATGGTTGACCGAATGTTCGGGTACGCTTTTCCTGAATATCGGGATGTCGATTCGATATCCACAGATGACTACCCAATGTGAAAACCGGCAGCGCGCTTAAAAATTGACGACGTGGGAATAGGGTGTTCTTGTTGATCATTTTTAAATCCTTTTGATATTTGCTGATAGTCGTATGATAGTGAGCCAATGTGACTAAAGTTACAAGTGGCTAAAGTTATATTCAAGTATTTTAGCTCGCGCTAAGTACATGTCACTTTATTTTACCAAATGATTCGATTATTAGCAAGCTTTTTATCAGGTTATTATTAACCGTTTTATTGTTCTCATTGTACGTGTCCTTGAGTGTTTAAATAGATTATTACATTGCTTTACGATTTTTCTTGATTTTATTCGTTATTAGTATTATACTGTAATTCTTTGATAATTTGTTATGGAGTGCGCTTATCGGGTTACCTTTTAACGACCGATTATCTCACTCATTACAATTAGTTAAACAAATGAATTGAATTGTTTAATCTGGAAGTACGATGATGGCATGCGATCTTTTTACAATACCCCTTCTTGTTATGCTGTCGGGAGGCCAGGAATGGACGAGAAAGTAAAATTGAAACTGGAAGATCTCTTGGGCCCCTTGGAGGAAGAAATCGAGTTTTACTTCTCAAGTTTATTGGGATCCACTTATCCATCGATTTACAGGAAAGAACTCTGCTGGAAACCACCAACCGATGTCTATGAAACCGAAACCGATTTCGTTGTCATTCTTGAATTGGCTCAGATGAAATCCGAAGAAGTTTCAATTACATACCAGGATGGTGTTTTATTAATCAGAGGTGTTCGGAAGGCCGTTCCACCTACAGAGCGGCGCAGGTATCACAAGATGGAAATTAACTATGGCCCTTTCGAACGTAAAATTGCGATTCCCGGTGATGTGGACGTGGAGAACCTGAAAGCAGAGTATCAGATGGGTTTTTTAAAGATCTGTTTACCCAAAAAACAAGAACCACCCCTAAAATCCGTGGATATTGAAGTGGAATAATTTGCCGATGAATAGCCAAAATGAAAATATCATCCATCAGCCTGGTGAGTTTGGCGATGTGCCCGATGTTCCGGAAGAGCTCCCTCTTCTACCCGTATCCAATATTCTCATTTTCCCTTATGTTGTTGCTCCTCTGGTGATTACCGATGAGGGGCGTATGGCTCTGATTAATGAGGCTTTGAGTGATCGTAAGATCGTGGGCCTCTTTGCCATGAAATCGAAAAATGAGGATGAAGGTCCGGCGGATCTTTACAATATCGGAACGGCCATTCTCATTCTTAAGATGTTTCGTATCCCTGATGGTAATATGGGGCTCATGATTCAAGGATTGTCAAGAATCCGCCTGGAAGAGATCACCCAGACGGAGCCCCATCTCAAGGGACGAGTCGCTTTGATCCCCGAAGATTTTAGCCAGACGGTGAAGATTGAAGCAGTGGTAAGGGAAGTCGTTGAAATTTTTCAACAAATTGTATCGATTTCTCCTTTTTTACCTGATGAATTGGGTGCGGTCATCGCCAATGTGGAAAATCCGGGTCGTCTCGCCGATCTCATTGCCTCCAATCTTAAAATCGACATCACCGACCGTCAGCAAATATTGGCGACTTTGGATATCGAAGATCGGTTGATTAAGCTGCTCATCTATCTTAACAAGGAACTTGAGCTCTTAAAGTTGGGGAGCAAGATCCAGTTGGAAGTGAAAAGTAAGCTTGAGGCAGGACAGAAGGAGTATTTTCTCCGGGAACAGATGAAGGCCATCCAGAAAGAGCTGGGGGAAAAGGACGAACGGATTGTCGAGATAGAGGAGTTGAAAAAACGAATTGAGTCGGCCGGCATGACTCAGGAAGCTAAGAAACAGGCTGAAAAAGAACTGGACCGGTTAAGTAAGATGCCTCCCCAGGCGGCCGAGTATACGGTTTCACGTACCTACCTGGATTGGCTTGTGGGCCTTCCCTGGAACGAGAGTACAAAGGACAATATTGAAATTGCGGAGGCCAAGGAGGTCCTGGATGAGGATCATTACGATTTAAATGATGTAAAAGATCGGATTGTCGAGTTTTTAGCGGTCAGAAAATTAAAAGAGAGTTCCAAAGGACCTATCCTTTGTTTTGTAGGGCCTCCGGGTGTGGGAAAGACATCTCTGGGTAAATCCATTGCTCGATCCATGGGCCGAAAATTTGTGCGATACTCTCTGGGGGGCATGCGGGATGAGGCGGAAATCAGAGGACATCGGCGGACATACATCGGCTCGCTGCCTGGTTGAATCATACAGGGTATTAACAAGGCAGGATCGAACAACCCGGTTTTTATGTTGGATGAAATTGACAAGGTGGGTACAGATTTTCGTGGGGATCCGGCTTCTGCCCTCCTGGAAGTCCTCGATCCCGAGCAGAATAATGATTTTTCAGATCATTATTTAGAGGTGTCTTTTGATCTGTCAAAGGTCATGTTTATTACGACCGCCAATGTTTTAGAGACCATCCCACGTCCCTTACTCGATCGGATGGAAGTCCTTCGTCTGCCGGGCTATATTCAGGAAGACAAGATCGAAATTGCCAAACGATACCTTATACCCAGGCAGAAGGATGAAAACGGTCTGAAAAGAGGACAAATCCGATTTACCGTGAGTGCAATTCGAAAAATTATTTCTGATTACACACGAGAAGCGGGTGTCCGGAATCTGGAGAGAGAGATTGGAAGCTGCTGCCGCAAGATCGCCCGGTCGATTGCTGAAGAAAAAGAAAACAAGGCCAAGGTTGACCCGGATGCGGTTTCCACATTTCTCGGTCCCAAAAAATACTTCTCTGAAATGGCTCAACGACGGGATGAGGTGGGTGTGGCCACAGGACTTGCATGGACACCTGTTGGCGGCGTGATTCTGTTTGTGGAGGCGACGTTGATGGAAGGGGGAAAGGGACTCGTTCTAACGGGACAATTGGGTGATGTGATGAAGGAATCGGCTCAGGCCGCCTTATCCTTCATCCGATCCCATGCCGGGCGATTGGGCATCGCTGTTAATTTTTTCAAGAAGAAAGACATCCATATTCATATTCCCGAAGGGGCAACTCCAAAAGATGGGCCGTCGGCAGGTGTTACCCTGGCCACAACATTGATATCGCTTCTTACACAAAGGCCGGTGAAGCATAATATGGCCATGACGGGTGAGATTACCCTGCGAGGCAAAATCTTGCCGGTCGGTGGAATCAAAGAAAAGGTGCTGGCTGCAAGACGCTCGGGTATCAATCAGGTCATCCTCCCAAAACAGAATGAGAAGGATTTGGAAGAAATTCCGGATAATGTACGGGGAAAAATGACCTTCCATTTTGTTGAGTGGCTGGATGAAGTGTTCGAGTTGACTTTGAAAAAGAGAAGATAAATTTAAAAAAATTGAGATACTTGTGGATAAGAAACGTGTCATTATCATGGGAGCTGCGGGAAGGGATTTTCATAATTTTGAAGATGTCCTTAAAGATTTCTAAATCCAATCGAACTGTGGTGGTTGCATTGGGAGGGAATGCCATCACTCGGGAGTTTGAAGAAGGTAACATTTTTCAACAGTTTGCCAATACACGTAGGAGCCCTGTCGGTGTGGCGGAGATAGTCGGTGAGGGAAACAATGTCATCATCACCCACGGAAATGGCCCTCAAGTGGGCAACGCCCTTATTCGTGTTGAAGAAGCCCGCCATTTTGTTCCCCCTATTCCTCTGGGTGTGCTGGTTGCGGACACAGAAAGTGGGATGGGGTATATGATAGAGAAAGGAATCGAGGCAAAACGAGGTGAGACTGGAACAAGGCTGGTTCACGGATAAAGAGGAACCGATTTATAGAAGGAGCGCAAAATGGCAGAACGGACATTGGTAAACATCAAACCAGACGCCGTTGAGAGGAATCTCATTGGAGAAATTATTCGACGTATCGAGCACAGAGGATATCGCATTGTCGCAATCGACAAATTACACCTGACGAAGAAAGAAGCGGGTGCTTTTTATGATATTCATATGGGTAAGCCCTTTTTCGATGAGCTGGTCGATTACATGAGTTCAGGAGCCTGTGTGCCTATGGTTGTGGAGGGTGAAGACGTCATTGAGGGAATTCGGGAACTCATCGGTGCAACCGATCCAGCCAAGGCTGCAGAGGGTACAGTTCGCAAGGATTTTGCGATCAGTTTGAGTAAAAACAGTGTGCACGCTTCAGATGCACCAGAAACGGCGAAGCAGGAGATTTCATTTTTCTTTGGCAGAAGGAAACTGATATAGATCTGGAATTTTTCTGTCAAGGACTGTCAGACAGGGAGGTAATGCATCATGGCTGTACGTAAAGAGGATGCCCTTCAGTATCATAGAGTCGATCGACCCGGGAAACTGGAAGTTGTGGCTACCAAACCCTGTGTCACCCAGAGGGATCTTTCTCTGGCGTACACACCCGGTGTGGCCGAACCCTGTTTGGAAATAGAAAAAAATCCCATGGATGTGTTCCAGTATACCAATCGGGGAAATCTGGTGGCTGTTGTGACCAATGGAACTGCCGTGTTGGGATTGGGTAATATCGGGGCATTGGCAGGCAAGCCGGTCATGGAGGGAAAAGGCGTACTATTTAAGCGATTTGCCGATATCGATGTGTATGATATTGAAATCGACACAGAGGATCCTCAAGAGGTCATAAGGACCGTGAAGCTTTTAGAGCCGACCTTTGGTGGAGTGAATTTAGAGGATTTCAAGGCGCCCGAATGTTTCATCATAGAAGAGACTTTGAAACGTGAAATGAAAATACCGGTTTTTCACGATGACCAGCATGGGACAGCCATTATTGCAGGTGCAGCGCTTTTAAATGCCCTGGAACTGGTAAAGAAAGATATTGGAAAAATAAAAGTTGTTTTCAGTGGCGCCGGTGCCGCAGGAATCGCTGTGGCCAACATGATCATATCCCTGGGTGTCTCGCTACAAAATATCACCATGTCGGATATTCATGGTGTGGTTTATAAAGGGCGAAAAGAAGGGATGAATTCCTCTCTTGAGAAATTTGTCGTTGACACATCAAAACGAACCTTGGCTGAAATCATGGAGGGTGTCGACGTATTTATCGGTGTCTCAGCCGGTGGCATCGTATCCCCGAATATGATTCGAAGCATGGCAGACAAACCGATTGTTTTTGCATTGGCCAATCCGGATCCGGAGATTACTTATCCGGATGCTAAAGCTGCAAGAGACGACTTGATTATGGCCACGGGGCGATCAGACTATCCGAATCAGGTGAACAATGTACTGGGATTTCCTTTTATTTTTAGAGGTGCATTGGATGTACGCGCTACGGCCATCAATAAAGAGATGATGATAGCAGCCGCCGGGGCCCTGGCCGATCTGGCAAAAGAGGACGTGCCGGATTCGGTGATTCAGGCGTATGGTGGTAACCATTTTCGTTTTGGTCCCGAATATATTCTCCCCAAGCCCTTCGATCCCCGAGTTCTTCTCTGGGAGGCCACGGCCGTGGCCAAGGCAGCCATGGAATCGGGCGTGGCCCGGAATAAGATCGACCTGGAGGAATATAAACGACAGTTGGAAAATCGGTTGGGTCGCAGCTATGAGGTTATCCGGGTCATCTTGAACAAGGCCAAATCGACACCCAAGCGGATTGTCTATCCCGAAGGGGAACACGAAAAGGTGCTCAGGGCGGCTCAAATCGTGATCGACGAGCGCATTGCAGAACCCATCCTACTGGGACCGGAAGAAACCATTCGATTAAAAACGAAAGCTCTGGGTTTGGATCTGGATAACGCACGCATCATTGATCCGTTGAAGTCGACCCAATTCGATCGATACAGTGCAGAATATTTCATCCTCAGGCAGCGACACGGCATCACACGTGCCGATGCCCGGAGGCTCCTGAAACGATGCCATTTCTATGGGACTATGATGGTCTTTTTAGGTGATGCGGACGGATTCATCGGTGTCAATCAGAATTATCATGATGAAATGCTTCCGGCCCTGCAGGTGATTAAAACGAAAGAACCGGAAGGAAAAGCCGCCGCACTTTACATTATGATATTTAAAAAGAGGGTTTACTTTTTGGCCGATACCGGAGCCATCATCGATCCTACGGCGGAAGAATTGGCAGAGATTGCCATTCAAAGTGCAAAAATTGTTCATCTTTTCGATATGGAACCCCGGATCGCAATGCTTTCCTTTTCGAATTTTGGGAGTGTGGAGCATCCCGTGAGTCAGAAAGTTCGGAATGCTGTAGAGATCGCCTTGAGGAGGGAACCGGACCTCATGATTGATGGGGAGATGCAGGGTGATGCGGCCGTTATACCAGAGATTCTTGATGAGATGTTTCCATTCAGCCGTCTCAAAGGAGGGGCCAACGTCCTCATTTTCCCCGAACTCCAGTCGGGGAATATTGCCATGAATCTTCTCAAGCGCTTGAGCGGGGCCGAGTCTATCGGACCCATCCAGATCGGTTTGGCAAGTCCTATCCATGTCATACGAGAGACGGCGACAGTTGAGGAAATTGTCCGATTGACGGCTTTTGCCGTTGTGGATGCTCAAAAATGGTTGGTTTAACAGAGCGAATATCGATTTTTCTTGATTTTCTTTGTAAAATTTTGTATGTAGATAGATCATGGATGACACATAATTCATTTTTAATAATCAACTCAGGGAGGACAATGTGGATAAGGTAACAATAATCGGAGCAGGAAGCGTTGGGACTGCCGCTGCTTTTTATCTTGCTGAAAAGCGAGTGTCCGACGTCATGCTGATTGATATCGCTGAAGGAAGGGCAAAAGGAAAGACATTGGATTTGATGGAAGCCGCACCCATTCGTGGATATGATGTGAAACTGGATGGATCGGATGATAGCAAAGACATGGCTGG
>CAZYTI010000042.1:0-12211 GCA_964650065.1 uncultured bacterium | reverse complement strand
CCATTTTAATTTTACAAACCGAAGTTCTACCTGCCTCTACGTTTATTTCAAATTGTACCATCAGGTCACACATCGGGATACATACTTCATTTCACCATTAAAATGAATAAAGTAACATTCTCAGAATAATCTTAACTTATCTTTTACGCCCCGAAGGGGCAATATATAACAGCCCAGGGCAACGCCCTGGGGAATCAAGCGATAAAAATTCAAGCCCTGTAAGGGCGTAATATGAGGACGAATAATCACAATCCCCATCATCCGTATCGACCCAATTTCCGATACGCATCAAACAAAACTTCCACATTCTCCAGAGGTGTATCGATCTGCAGGTTGTGGGCTGTACAAAACAGATAACCTCCTCCGGTTGCCAGTTTATCCACGCGATCTCTTACTTCGGCACTTATCTCCTGCCTGGATCCACCGGGCATGGTTTTTTGGATCGAGATACCTCCATGAAAAGAAATTTGTTCACCAAATTTTTCCTTGATCCTTTTGAAATCCATGTTCGCCACTTCCGGCTGTAACGGATTGATGATATCCAGACCACAATCGATAAACTCGGGTATCAGCGGCTCGACACACCCACAGGAATGGTGGGCAACCTTGCAGTCAAATTCATGACCAAGATCGATAAAGCGCTTGAATCCATCCCGGAGAAGTGCCCGCCAGGTGTCCACCGGAAGGAATGTATTGGTCTGCGTACCGAAATCGTCTCCAGTAAAAAAAATATCTACACAACCTTCAGCGGCCTCCAGTGTTAATCGCGCATAATTCATGTAGAAATCCGTAATCCGACGAAAAATCGCTTTCGCCATTTCAGGATTGCTCAGGGTATCGACCAGGATCTGCTCAATACCCCTGACGTACATCGCGGGTTTGAGCTGAGCGCAACGATTTAACCTGTCACCCATGAACACCACAACCTTTCCCTTATCCTTTGCGGCTCTGGCTTGTTCCCGGACACATGCATAGTCAAACCACTCGGCCTTGGGCCACTTGGGGTAACTCTCGATTTCATCTACGGAGGTTGCTCGTTCTAATGGATATTCAACCACTTCACTATATTCACCACTAATACCACCATCACCATATGAGACAAACTTTCGTGGGACACCGAAGTGATCTTCTTTGGAACCATCAGATCGGATGTGCTCGGTCCCCACATACTCAGGCCCCTCAATATAGCGAAAGTCGACGTCAAAATGTTCCAGTAACGCTTCCGATGAAGGAAATCCGAATCGATCGAGCAATCGGCTTGTCATCTCCGGTGTGGCCCAGTAGTCAATGGGAACCCGATCCGGTTCTTCATGATTTAAAGCAAGGAAAACGCGCTCTCTTGAATCCAGTCTCATCTCCTTTCATTGTCCCAGTGTCTTTGGGCCGGCATTCCAAATGAAGCATACCAAACCTGCTCCAACGATTGCAGCAATACCAAAAACAACGAATGTGGATGGATAATCCCGGTGTTTGATCAAAACACCGGAGCACGCCGACCACCAAAAAACTTGTCGGTAGCCCATCCCGCAAGCACAGCCCCCGCCGAACCAGCCAGGGTATGAATGACCCAGGGCGTTGCCCTGGGCTTTTATATGTCGCCCCTTCGGGGCTAAGTTGGCAGCCTTACCATTTTCTAAACATTTCCGAATATCATACACCTTCAAGGCTTGTATTTGTTTAGCCACCATTAATAATCCAAACACTTTTCAACGCCCCGAAGGGGCATAATGTAATAGCCCAGGGCAGCGCCCTGGGAAATGAATCAATGCAAAATCAAGCCCTGTAAGGGCGCAATATGAGGACAGGATGAAAAAATCAATCCCACAAATAACGTTCATTATATTTGACTTTGTACTTTTTCAAAAATTCAAGATATTCTTCCTTAAAGGACTTAAATTGATGATGTTTTTCCTGTTCGACAATATATTTTTTCACCGAAGACAATTGCGACATACCCAAAGAAAAAATCCCATACCCATTTTGCCAGCTAAAATTTTGATAGGGAATACCCTTTGTCTTAATCCATTTGGATGAAGGTTTTTTAATTTCCTCTAGAAACTTGCTAATCGAAATTGTTCTGGAAAGGTTACATGCGATATGAAAATGATCCTTAGCACCTCCGATCTCATGTATATAACAACCTAAGTCACTACTGATTGACACGATATAAGCATATAATTCATCTTTAACTTCTGGTTGGATAAATGGTTCTCGATTCTTGGTACTGAAGATAATATGGAGGAGAACTTGGGATATTGATTGTGACATTCTTACCTCTTTATATTTCGCCCCTACAGGGCTTCAGAAATGCGCTTAATTGAACCCAGGGCTATGCCCTGGGCTTTTATATGTCGCCCCTTCGGGGCTTGGATTCATGCGATATTACTACAATAACTCGGCATGTATTTCAATCACTATCTCAAAGACCAATCAAATGTTTGAAATAATTCTTAATCGATTATAAACCATCTTTTTCTTGTCATGAAGTTAATACCAAATCCGATCAACGGATCATTCACCAAGACATCAATTTACTTTCGACATAATAAAAAAAATCAAAGGACACTTATTGTGTTTCAAAACGCTTTATTCACGCCCCGAAGGGGCAAAATGTTATAGCCCAGGGCAACGCCCTGGGAAATTAATCAACGAGAATCCAAGCCCTGTAAGGGCGCAATATAGGATGGATTGAAAAAAATGAATTTTACATTCACATCCGTTAACAAATATATGATTTTCAGATCCTCTTCATTCCCTTGGATGGGAGTAGAGATCATGGTTTTTATAGCAGCTAAATCAAAAAAATAATACTCATTTCATCCATAATATGCAAGAAGAATTTCTACCATAATAAATGGATCCTATCGAACGTAATCATGTATAGCTCATATCCAATCAACACGATTTGCGAATACACAAAATTTATAGTATATTCATAGACGAGAATGAGTAAAACCCACCTCATCATTCCTGAAATACGAGGTCAAGAAATGAGTCAAAGACGATCGTTCCTGCGACAACTATCTGGTTTGTTCGCCGGTGGTTTTGTAATGTCATCAAATTCATTAAGACCGAATTCAGGATCAAATTTAAAAACACAGTTGGCCCGGGTATCGACCGGGGAACAATTCTGGCGTTTCGTCCGGCAACAGTTCCCTTTAACCGAAAAAAAGACCTACCTGAACAATGGCACCATGGGGCCCTGTCCCCATTCGGTCATGGAAGTCGTGAATACCGCCACCGTTTACTCCAACACCGAAGCGAGTTACGGCGGCGGAGAGGTGGCCCGTGAGCATATTGCAAAATTTATCCATGCCAAGAAAGAAGAGATTTCTCTCACGCACAACGCCACCGAAGGCATCAATCTCATCGTCTGGGGACTTCCTCTGAAAAAAGGAGACGAAGTCATCCTTACAACCCATGAACACGTGGGCATGGCCACGCCCTGGCTCAACAGGGCCAAACTCCATGGAATCGTATTGAAACCTTTCGTTCCGGGATCGACGGCACATGAAAATTTAAACCGCATCAATGACATGATCACTCGAAAAACCCGGGTCATTGCCGTACCCCATATTACCTGTACGAATGGTTTGGTTCTGCCTGCCATGGAAATCTCCCAATTGGCTCAGGATAAGGGCTTGTTCAGCTTCTTCGACGGCGCCCATGCCCCCGGATCACTGGTATTGAACATGAATGACATGAATTGTGATTTTTATGCAGCCTGTGGTCACAAATGGCTGTTGGCTCCGTTGGGGACAGGATTTATGTATATTAAAGAAGGCTTACTCGATGTTCTACAGACCTTTCATGTGGGCGGACATGCCATCTCCGACGGCAAGTGGGAACTATCTGAAAAAAGACAGGATTTCACGGAATACGTGCCCACGGCTCACCGTTATGACTACGGCACCCAGAATCCTGCCCTTCACAAAGGAATGGCATCGGCTATAGAATTTTTCAATACCATCGGCATCCGGAAAGCCGTAAACCGCGGCAATACACTCGCAAAATATTTGCAGGACAATTTGTTGAAATTGGAAGATTCCATCGAGATGTTGACGCCCACCGAAGCCTATTCCAGGGCATCCATGATCGGTTTCCGAATCAATAAAATGGATTACAGGGAATTTGGAAAACTGGCCCACGAAAACCGTTTCACCATCCGGCTCGTATGGGAAGGGGCTCAGAATTGTATCCGGATTTCGACGCACCTCTACAACAGTTATCAAGAGGTAGACAGGTTTTTGGCATTGGTGAAATCGGTTGCTTAGCCACTATAATTACTTGCCCCGAAGGCACTTCTATGGTATCGAACGTTATAGCGGAATCATTCCAAGCTTCCTGATTCGTATTAAACCGATACATTCAGAGTACGTGATACCGGTTTAGATAAACAGATGATTCCTCAGGTCATTGCCGATTTAAATCTCACTCATTCCAACCGTCAGTCAGGGTTCGCATAAAAGCGACCAAATCCTCTAATTCCTGGTTGGTCAGGCCCAGAGCCCCCAATTCCTCATCGTTAACGTTCTCAGAGACTTCAGGTACCGGCCACTCAGTTAGGTTGCGTGTGTTGTAAAAGGCCACCACAGTGAACAGCGTCTTAAAGACACCGTTGTGCATGTAAGGAGGCGTGACCGCTACATTGCGAAGCGTCGGCACGCGAAACTTACCATTCTGCGCCGGATCGTTGACCGTCTGGCCCAGGCCGAGATCAACAAAGGAGAAGCCGTCGGGATTCAGCTCCGGAGGTAAAGAGTAGAAGGGATTTTCCGGATTCCGGGGCACACCCAGGTTGTCATAGGTAAAATCGGTGAAGAGAGGCGGTGAGCCGTCCTCTGCCGGTGTGCTGGGGTGGCAGGCAGCACAATTACCCTTATCTTCCGCCTCAAAAAGAATGAGCCCACGCTGTTCCTGCTCACTGAGTTCAGCTTCACCATCCAGCCAGTGGTCATACTTGGAGGTGAAAGGGCTCACTTCGGGCGTCTTCTCAAAAGCTTCGATGGCATCGGCCATGTGGGAGTAGGCTGTGCCGGGATTGCTCAAAGCATCGGGGCCGTAGACTTCCTCGAAAAGTCCGGCGTAACTGAGGGCCCGCAACTTCTCGGCAACGGTCGACGTGTCGGGATTGGCCATTTCCAGGGGATTAAGCGGCGGACCCTGGGCCTGCTCGGCCAGAGTGTTCACCCGGCCATCCCAGAATAGCCCCCCCACCCAGACATCTTCCTCTTCATCGAAGTGTAAAGGCGGGATGAAAGCAGCATAAGCGATCGGCATATCATTTCGATTGCCATACAAGCCGGGACGGGCGCCTCTGGAAACCGGCAATTCGGTCTCCGGATCGGCAAAGGCGATTTCCGGAGCATGACAGGCCGAGCATGCCTGGCCCGGTGGTGTCGAAAGACTTTCCTCGAAAAACAGCAACTTACCGAGGCGCTCCTTTGTACTGAAAGCGGGGTCAATGGAGATGGAATCCTTACCATTCGAGCTGTCGTTTTGCGGGCCTTTACAGCCGACGAAGACACACATGGTTAGTAGACTCATTGTGGTCAACAAGTACGGATTGATTCTTTTGAGCTTTACCATAACGACCTCAATCTGGTTTTATGATAAACAATTCAAATCCCAGGACAATACCACCAACGGTATTCAGCCCTGAAAAATTAAATCTCACAACTGAAACGTATACGTATACTTCAACAGCACCGTACGGTTACTCGTCACCGGTGGAATCGGACTATACCGATGGCGCTGTGTATTCATGCCCTCATCGTAGACCAGGTAGAGATCGTTGCCTTCCCTGGGATTGTACCGGAACCGCACATTGGTGATGACGGCATCGACGGCGCTGTTGTATTGAACAAACGCCGAGAACGATGTCGCCGTACTCAACATCCAGGTCGCCCGGATGCGGACGATATGGGCGTTGAGTTTCTGCCCGCGCTCTTCGAACACCACGTGATTGTACTGGTAAAAGCCACTCAACTCCAGATCGGATGAGATGCTCCAGGTGGGCATGAGACTGGCAGAAATCCGCCAGCCGTCGTAAAAGGTACCGGCCTCAAATAGACAAATCGCATAAATCAGGTACCCCATGGGTGACATATAATTCCCTTTTAGACCGTGAAATGAGTATTGTCCGGGCGGGACATTCACATCATCAGAGAAGGAAAGACTGTCCGTGATATTTTCATAATACATTTTGGCCTCGATCTGACCGAACATGCTGGACTTGGTCATGAACTCCCAGCCGGGTCCGATCTCGGCCGATTCGGTTTGGCCATCGCTGTTGCGGTGTACCCAGAATCCGTTCAGATAAACATCATGGCGCAACAGGGGCGATTCCTCCCCCATGTTCCATCCGTACAACAGGCGGTTTCCGATGCGAGTATAATCGGTGCGCATGACAAAGCCCACACCCGGATTGAAGTCCGTGCCTGTCCGGGAAATACCGAGATCATAGGCGAAACCGACCAACTTTCGCCGTTCCCAGTTGATACTGATTCTCGCCTGTTCCAGAGAAATGGGTTTATTCTCCAGGCTGTCTTCGTAGGACTGAACCCATTGAACCTTGAGATAGTCATCCCCCCGGAGACGAAAGATACCATCCAGGCCGTATACAAAATTATAGTTACTGTCATTGCTGAATCGAGACGTGGCGATACCGCCCACATAGGTGTTTGGATTGATGACCTGTCTGCGCAAACGGAGCACGCCGAAGTTCTCCGATTCCAGATCTTCCGTTTTTGCAGTCTGCATATTCAACAGTCCCACATCCCATCGGCCCAAACGCCCCACAATCCGGGCACCTCCCCAAATACGAACGGGCTTTCCATCATGAATACCGATGCGCCGGCTGTAAAAAACCTGCTGTGGACCGCCTATGTTAAAATCAAAATTACTCGATCTCTCCTGAAAGAAGAGACGTTTTTCCGGAAAGAAGAGGGAGAAACGGGTCAGGTTCACCTGCTCGTCGTCGGCCTCCACTTGAGCAAAATCGGTATTTAGAGTCAAATCCAGAGTAAGATTACTGGTGAGACCATACTTGACATCTAAACCAAGTTCGAACTCAGGCTCCCGATTTTGCTCAAAAGCCGTTTCCGCATCGTTGAGTTCATTGGACAGGCCGTATCCGCCTAACAGGTAGGGTGCGACATAGAAGGGTTTTCGGCTGTGAATTCCCTGAATCACGACTTCATGGGAAAGGGAAGGTTTCCAGGCACTTAACTGACCGTAATCATTGGGTATGGCCGGGAAAATGGCCTGTTCATCCTTGTGCGGAATCCACCGCCACACGATGAGGCCCATCACCACCTTCCCATCGATTTCCTGAAATCGCAGACTGGAGAAAGGAATACGGAACTCCGCAAACCAGCCTTCATCGTTTCGAGACGTCTCGACATCCCAGAATGTATTCCAACTGATATTGATGGGCATATCCATGTCCGTGTTACCCCTCTTTTGGGCATCGTTGAAAATCGTGCAATCCATGCGCAGTCCTGCCGGATTGGTACTGAACTGCACTGCATTCTCATTATCATTAAATGTATCTAAAATGAGACCGATCCAATCCGTATTCCCGCCCATGAAATCCCGTTTCTTGGATGTGGATTGTATCAACTCGGGGTGACTATCATAGAGCCGACAGCCCATGTACAGGTAGTTATCATTATAACCAATGAGGATTTCCGTCCTTTCTGTGGGCTGAGCTCCAAAATTCGGCGCCATCTGAACCATGGGCAGGGGCTCAATGCCCTCCCATGCCGGTTCATCGATGAGGCCGTCCAGCTCGATGGGACCGGTCAAACGGGACAAAACCAATTGATCTTGAGTGTAACCTGAATCGTATCCATGAAAAGTACAGCAGATCATTATCGTGAGAGGTATTGACCATTTCCTACTGTGCATGCATGACTCCATTTCTTCTTTTCATCTGCGTAATCTTATCCTGTAAGTATGAGAATACTTTTTTCGACCATTTTCCCAATCTGCCTCATTGTTTTTTTCTCAGTGATTTTCCGTGCAAATCCGTGGTCATTCTTACTTAACCGGCTCGTACGATATTGACAATCTTGATCGGTGGATCCAGCCTCTGTCCCTCGACGGGCTGCTCGTGAATTTTTCTCACCACATCCATACCTTTGACCACTTTTCCGAATGCCGCAAATCCCTGACCGTCTGGATTTCGCTTGCCACGGAAGTCCAATTCCGGCTGATCTCCCACACAGATAAAAAATTCCGATGTCGCAGATCCGGGCCGGCCCCTGGCCATGGAGATGACACCATCTTTATGGAGAACACCTGTCTTGTCCGTGGTTTCTTGTTCAATTGCCTCAAACCCCTCTTTGTCGTGGTTTTTACCGCCCTGAATCACTTCTATTTTAATTTCATCATTCGGCTGGTTATCCATGGTGACGGTCCGGTAAAATGAGCCCCCTTCAAAATGGCCACCATCCACATATCTGAGAAAATTTTGAGTGGTAATGGGCGCCTTCTCCTCATAAACTTCGACATGAATATCCCCCAACTCGGTCTTGATTATCAAGGTGGGATGTTGTAATCCACACCCCGGGACAATGAACCCTATGCAAATGAATACCATTTTCCAGAAATGTTTCATGACTCCTCCAGAACTTAATAATCCTAATGTTAAAAATTAACCACAGATCACACAAAATTTTTCTCTGTGAACTCTGTGGTTTCTGTCGTTTCATGTCTTTCTCTCTTTTGACCAAACCTTTTGACGCTACCTGAATGACCGTATGATACCCGATCACTTCCAAAAACGAAACCGCTTTTTCTCAACTTCTTTCAGTTCGTGCGAAGACGCTTTTAGCCTTGCCTCCAGCTCCCGCTTGAAAAATTCCACCTCTGCTCTGACACTCCCCATGATCTCCTTATCACGATTGAAATCAAGAATTTGAATGTTTTCCAATAATGGCTTAATATAAATCTCCGGTTTGAAAATGGCCAACTGATTCTGGATGACTGCCGATTCCATGATATGAAATGTGGTCATGACACTCTCGAAAATCGCAGGCACCGGCCTTTTCTTTGGCTGCCGATTGGTTCCGGTCACATCAATGGCAATGAGGATGTCACATGCGTTACGAATGATGTTCATCGGAAGGGGATTTACCGCATCCCCATCTATCATCACGACACCATTAATCTCGACCGGCTCAAAAATGCCGGGGACCGATAGGCTGGCCCGAATCGCAGGGAGGAGTTCCCCTGATTCAAAGACAATCTCCTTTCGATGCCAAAAATCTGTGGCCACGATTTTCAATGGGATCTCCAGGCTCTCGAATGTTTTGACGGGAAGATGCTTCTCGAGAAATTCCATCACGCCCTTCCCCTTGACCAGGCCCGCTCGACTCAAAATGGAAAAATCCAGCATCTTGGTGTATTCCACGAATCCCAGATTATCCACCAAGACCGCCATCTTCTCTCCTGAGACCCCGGCCGCATAGAATCCCCCCACGATGGCACCCATACTGGTTCCGGAAATGATACTGGGTTTCAGACCCAGTTCATCCAGAGCCTTACAGAATTCTATATGGCACAATCCCCTGGCACCCCCACCTCCCAATGCAAGTCCGATCTTTTTCATGTCACCCGTATGTCATTCTATATCATCACGGTAAAATTTCGAGACGAGCCTCGTGTATCTCTAAAAATGTTCCCTTGATTTTTCCATCCCCGGAAAAGGAAGTCCCGGAAAAGTCCACCTTCTCGATCACGAGTCTCACTTTAAGATTTCCCACCTCATTCAGAAATACCTTTGCGATATCCATAACCGTGGGAGAACTGGATTCAGACTTATCCGAAGGGATGACCCGATTCGTCATGCCTGAAATAGTGGTTTCCCAGTATGTTGAGGCCAAATTAAAATCCTGCATCCATATGAGTGTATCCACAGGGATGGCAATCATCGTTTCAGATTTCAACTGCATGAATATAGGCGCATCGGTCTTGAGATACCGGGTTTCCACACCCTTTTTAAAGATCCAATCCTCACCCTTCTCATCTTCTCCGATATGAAAGAGAGGGAACGTGATGACAATGTCCGATAGGGAGTAACCGTGTTCCAAGAGGGTACGCATGAAAAGCAAAAAACCGTTCACCGGTTCACTTCCCTTCATCCCACCGACTGAAAGGGGATCGATATTATCATGATCGCGTGTCGAGATAAAATAAGGGGCCCTGAAGTTGCCTAACGGTGTCTTTACCCAATGACCTATTTCTCCCTCGCCTTCTCCCGACCACATGGCCATGCCCATGTGGTCTCCGCCCAATCCGGCAAAAGTAATACTTCCACGTACCGATGGATGCTCGATGGGAGGGGGATACTGGGCCGATTTTCGCCATTGCAGGGCACCCAGGGTTCCAAAAACGATGGCCACCGTCAAAATGACGACGACACTCATCATACTAATGATGATTTTCAAACCTGTTTTTCGTTTCATAGGACCCATCAATTGATTCTAAAAATGCTACTAAATTCTCAGAGACATACAATTAATGTCTAAAAAGATACATCTCATTCTCAAATTCTCGTAATCTTAAATCGGACAGGGATTATTTGTTCGAATAATGTATAAATACGCACCTGAAAAGTCAAGGTGTTTCCATATATAAAAGGGCCACGAAGGTTTTTAAAACTCCACGGCCCTGTATAATTATCAATTGACTATTGATAATTGACTATTCATGATTGATTATCCCATAACCAATCCGTGAAATCCTATTTGATTAAAGCGCATCAGGGTATCAGCAAATCAGTAGGCAGGCGATCAGGGTACCAGAATATCAGATTTGTTCTTCTCCTGATCCACTGATCCACTGATCTCCTGCCCACCGATGCCCTGATTTCCTGATCTGCTTTATTTCCGATTACCGATCACCGGTTACCGTTTACCGTTCACCGTTCACCTTTTCTCTCCCCGCCTTCACTCCCCGTACCACAGCCCGGGCCACCAGATCTGCGGCTACCGCACCGATGACATTCACATCCGCTTCTTTATCACCAACAGACAGGGCAAACACGATATCACCATCATACATCGTATGGGCCGGTCGTGTCGTCCTGGAAATACCGACCTGCGCCATCTGGGCCACTTTGGTGACTTGCTCCTTGTTCAATCTTGCATTGGTGGCCACCACGGCCAGGGACGTATTGGTCCCGGGCTCGGCAAAGGGATTCACCGGATTCGCTTTAAGATGGGCAACACTGTCCAAAAAACGCCCATCGGCCTGAAGGTTTCCTCCGATGATCTCCCCCGAACGGGGATCGATGACATCCCCAAAACTGTTGGCCACAGCGAGTGCACCGATGACAACACCGTTATCGAGCACCTCGGCACGGGTCCCCACTCCCCCCTGGGATCGTCCTTCGCCTCCCCCCACTTTACCCACGGTTGCTCCAATCCCTACACCCACCAGTCCCTCACGATCTTCCTCGAAAGTCGCATTGAGGCAAGCCTCATACCCCATTTTATGATCCGGGCGGACCTTTGGATCTCCCACAAAAAGGTCAAAGATCACAGCGGCCGAAACCAGAGGGATCTTGGCCACGCCGACATCATAACCGACACCCTGTTCCTCTAAATACGCCTGGACACCTCCTGCGGCATTTAAACCAAACGCGCTTCCCCCCGTGAGGAGAATGGCATGCACCTTTTCCACATTCCGAACCGGTTTCAACAGTTCGACCTCCCTGGTACCCGGTGATGATCCGCGAACATCGACACCGGCGACGGCTCCTCCCTCAGGTATGACAACCGTGCACCCCGTCCGGGCCGTCTCATCCTGTGCATGGCCCACACGGATACCCGGAACGGTGCAGATTGACAACGATTTTGATGCATCGCCCATTTTATGTTCCTTTTTGAAAAATAATGAAGATAGTTTAATCGTAGAGCGCAGAGTGTAAAGCGGACAGGAGTAAAGTTAAGGGGCATCCGGTACTTCCGAAATTTCGCTCCACGCTTTTCGCTCTACGCTCCACGCTCCACGCTTTTCGCTCTACGCTCTACGCTCCACGCTTTTCGCTCTACGCTCCACGCTTTTCGCTCCACGCTCCACGCTTTTCGCTCCACGCTCTACGCTCCACGCTCCACGCTTTTCGCTCTACGCTCTACGCTCCACGCTCAACGCTCTACGCACCCCGCTCTACGCTCTACGCTCCACGCTCTAAGCTCCAAGG
>CAZYTI010000041.1:0-12226 GCA_964650065.1 uncultured bacterium | reverse complement strand
CATTCCAGTGTTGACCTCCGTCGAAAGAAACGTATACCGTCCTGTCCGTTCCGATAAAAAGCAGGTTTGAATTCTTATGACATTCTTTCATCACGTTGATCCCTTCATCGGGCAGATTGTTGACAATGGAAGCCCAGGTTTCGCCGAAATCCGTGGTTCTGTAAATGAACGGTCTGAAATCGGTATGGTGACGTCCAGTATAGGTCACATAGGCCGTACCTGCATTATGGTGAGAGGCTGTCATCCGTGTCACCCAATATTCCGGATTATCCGGGATGCGATCATTGAGTAACGTCCATGTTTCGCCACCGTCCCTGGTGAGCTGTACGTTCCCATCATCGGTGCCGACCCAGATGACACCCTGCTCTATGGGGGATTCGTCTATGGTCGTAATCGTACCGTACTGTCGGACTTCCACCCCCCCAAATTTCAAAGAATCATTTTTCGTAAGATCGGGGCTGACTTCTTCCCATCTTTCGCCCCGATAAGGGGATTTGAGAAGCACATTGGCACCATGATATATCACATCAGAATTATGCGGTGATATCAAAATGGGTGCATTCCAGTTGAACCGTAGACTCCGATTCTCCCTGTAACGGACCCTTTTCCTCTGTCCCGTTTTTTGATCGTTTCTCGACAATCCTCCGAACTGTGACTCACAATACAACCCGCGGCTGTTGGTAGGATCGACCTGACAGTAGAAACCGTCACCTCCGAGTACATGTTCCCAGTCTTCGAATCGGATGGGGAAGCGTCCCTTCTTGGTACTCGGGCCTTTCCAGGTACCGAAGTCCTGCATTCCACCATATACGTTATAAGGATAATCCATATCAACACCAATGGCATACAACTGCGCCATCGACACATTGTCGGAATGTAACCAGTTACTTCCGGAATCATAGCTCATGGCAAATCCGTAATCATACCCCAACAGCATGTGCCGGCTGTCACGAGGATCGATCCACAACACATGATTATCTCCTGCATACTCGAACGCTCTCGACCACGTTTTCCCGCCATCCTTCGATATATCCACTTGTGAACTCAGTACATATAAGACGTCTTCATTATTTGGGTCAACGATAATCTGGCCATAGTAATTCGCCCGTTCGCCGACGGTTCCTTCACTCACCCGGCGCCACGACCGCCCACCATCGTCGGTACGATATACAATATTCCCGACAGTGGGTTCTTTGGACGGTTTACCGTTCATTATTTCTCTCAATCGTTCTTCATACGTTAACTTTGAGGAATTTGCATCCTCTATGATCGCATAGAGGATATCCGGATTCTTCGGATAGAGTGCGAGACCGATCTTCCCAATCAGTCCACCGGGTAATCCATTGGATAATTTTGTCCAGCTTCGGCCTGCATTGGTCGTTTTATGAATACCGCTGGCCGGACCCGCCCCAGAAAATCCCCAAGGTCTGCGAATTCGTTGGTAACTGGTCGCATAAAGTGTATTCGGATCACTGGGATCCATGACCAGATCGGTCGCACCGACATACGTATCGCCATCTTTGACAGTGAGTACCCGGGTCCAAGATTTACCCCCGTTGGTCGATTTATAAACACCCCGTTCTTCATTATCAGAATAATAATGACCCTGAGCCGCAACATAGACGATGTTGGGAACTGTCGGATGAATCAGGATTTTACCGATATGATGGGTTTCCTTTAATCCCATATGCTTCCAACGCGTGCCACCATCAACCGATTTATAGACTCCGTCACCGTAATAGGTACTGTTTCTTAGATTCGCTTCTCCTGTGCCTACCCAGACAATATTGTGATCGGATGGCGCAACTGCGACATCTCCGATAGTGGACGTGTTCTCGTTATCAAAGATGGATTCAAAATTATTACCGTTATTGACGGTTTTCCACAATCCACCCGGTCCTGCACCGATAAAAAAAGTATAGGGATCCTGATGGGATACAGCAACAGAGACGACTCTGCCTCCCTGACGTGTCGGTCCAATTTCCCGGTAATGGAAATGTTTTAGGAAGTCCCGAGAAACCTGTTGCCCAATCACATCAGAAACAAAAAACAGGAAACAGAGAGTAACTACGATGAATACGTCTCGATTAGCGATCATTTTTTTTGTTTTCATCATCTATCCTTCCCCTCTTCGAGGTTTTGTTAAAAATTAACCACAGAGCACACAGAGTATCTTTCTTTTTCTCTGTGGCCTCTGTGGTTTCCTATTTTTCTCTTCTTTTTCATAAAACTTTTGTCACTACTCTCTTCGTTTATTTTATTGCCTCAACATCTTGATTTCATCTTCGAGACCGTTCATCTCCGCACGGACAATGTGATAATCGACCTGCTGGGAAACCGGCCATGTTCCGATATCGAACATTGCGAGTCGGTCCTGGAGATGTTTCAGCCCACGCCATTGGGCTTTCATTGCGGCAGGTGTGTAGTCAGGAATGCCCATAGTCACCTGTGGCTTCTGGAACTCACGGAACTCCTGAAAGAGGCTTAAAAGATCGTGATATTCACTGCCACCTGCCCCATCAATCCCTTCTCTCTCCGGAGTACAGACTATGAATTGGAGGACCGCAATTATGGTGAATAAAACAGCAAAACGATTTACTTTCGCCATGGGGGCCATCCCTTCTCATTTTCCCTCATTCTTTCAATGTGTATTTCTTCTATTACTCTGAAAAACTTTGTTTTTTTAACATAACTACAGATCGAGGTTAGGGGGTGTTTGGGATGTGAACTTTAGGCACTTTAAGATCCTTCGCTCCGCTCAGGACAAGCTTTAGTTCACTTTAGGCACTAGCGCTTTAGCGCGTTAGGATTAGACCGTGCTAATATCCTCTGTCATACCAGTGGTCTTTTAAAACGAGCACCTTTTTTGTGAATTTCTTGCCATTCACAAGGAGTTTAATGGTATATTCACCAGGCTTTGCCCTGATATGTTTGTAATCTCGCTCTCTCCATTCTTTAAGGGTGTGTATCCATATTTCGAGAGACCTGCCAAATATGCTGACTTCTTCATCAGCTTCACCGAAAAAGTCATGTCCGTCGTAGTAATCAAAAAACTCTTCTTCATCCCTCGCATACCACCTATCCCATCTGGACTTTTCATCTTCGGTTCTCGGTATCCGTTCGGTAAGGTACCACTCGACAGAGTTCAGTCCTGTATTTCCGGAACCCGTATATTCGTTGATCAACCACGTTCCCCTGTATATTTTTACTTTTACTTCAGCTCGTGTTTTGTCTTTCAAATAATAGTTCACCACGACCCCATGAGGAGCTATTTCACCCCGTAAGTTCTGAAAATCCGCAGCAACCTGAGGCTGTTCAGACAGAATCCACAGAACCTGAGGTTCCACATCGAAGAGATGGACATCCTTGGTGAGTACGTCAGACGTCACTTCCTGCAGTGGAGAAATATCAGCAATCCAGATGCTCCTGCCATACGTCCCTACGACAAGATCGTTTTCTCGGGGATGGATACAAAGATCGAGTATCGGTATATACGGCATGTTATTTCTCATCGATGTCCAGGTATTGCCACCGTCTACTGAAACATGGATCGACCTGACCGTTCCGATAAAAAGCAGGTTCGGATTTTTGTGATCTTCTTTAATGACATTGACAGGTTCATCATCAGGGAGGTTGTTGACAATCGACTTCCAGGTCTGACCATAGTCGGCGGTTTTATATACATATGGCTTGAGATCAAATTTACTCCGTAATCCCGAGATGCTTACATATGCAGTCCCCTGATGATGATGTGAAGCGGTTACCCTGGTAACTGTATATCCTGGATAATCCGGAATACGGTCATTTAATTTTGTCCATGACTCGCCATTATCTCTTGTGAGTTGTACATTTCCATCATCGGTTCCGACCCAGATCACTCCCTGTTCAACCGGTGATTCATCGATGGTCGTAATGGTCCCCTTTATTCTTCTATCTTCAGGATTCGAGCCCTGATTCGTTAGATCAGGACTGATCTCCTGCCAGTTTTCTCCCCGAAATGGGGAACGAAGCAGCACATTTGCACCATGATAAATAACATTGGGATTGTGCGGAGAAATCAATATCGGAGCGATAAAGTTGAAACGGATCCCTTCTTTTCTATACCTTATATTTTTCCTCGAACTCGTTTTTTGATCATTTCTGGATATTGACCCATTTTGCGATTCGACATAGAGCCAACGGCTATCTGTAGGATCGACCTGCACGTACGCACCATCGGCACCTCGAACATGCTGCCAATCTTCCATTCGAATTGGAAACCTGCCCCGCTTCGTGCTGGGTCCTTTCCAGGTTCCAAAATCCTGAGTACCTCCGTAAACATTATATGGGAAGTCCATATCATAGCCGACTGCATAGAATAATCCGCAGGGGAGATTGTCGGGGTGATACCATGTCTTGCCGCCACTGTAAGATATGGCCATACCGTAGTCATAGCCGAGTAGCATATGTTGACTATTATCCGGATCTATCCACATTCCCTGATTATCGCCACCGAACCGAATGCCGCGATACCACGTCCTCCCTCCATCATCCGTCGTTTGAACACCGGTGCTCAGGACATACACGTGATTTTCATCTTCCGTGTCAATCCGGATCTGACCATATCTTGAACTTCCTTTAATCCGGACATCTTTTGGGCTCGCTCGTTTCCAGGATTCACCCCCATTGTCCGTCCGGAAAACAATATTCTCTCCCCGCGTTTCTTGGGTTCTGCCGACACCAATGGCCACAGCATATAGTATGTTTGGATCCTGTCGATAAATATCGAGACCTATCTTATCCTTTGCTTCTGTCGGAAGTCCTTTGGCGATCTGGACCCAGGTTTTTCCTCCGTTGGTCGTCTTATAAATACTGCTTGTTTCACCTCCTTTTCTGTCCCATGCCGAAGCATAAAGAATGTCGGGATTCGTGGGATCCATGACCAGATCACCGGCGCCGACATAATCATTCCCGTCCTTGACCTCAAGAGATTTTGACCATGTCCTGCCGCCGTTGGTGGTTTTAAAAATACCCCGTTGAGGATCATTGGAACCACGGTATCCTGTCGCAGCAACGTAAACAATATCTTGCTTTTCAGGATGAATTCTGATTCGCGTCACATAGTACGATTTTTCAAGACCCATATGCTTCCAGGTTCCACCCCCATCGCCAGATTTGTACACACCCATCCCATAGTAGCTCCCATTTCCGGTGCCGATCCACACGACATCCGGATTTGAATGGGATACCGCGACATCTCCTATCGCGTTGACTTCTATATCGTCAGAAACAGGATTATACGTCAGCCCGTTATCGGTTGTCTTCCATAAGCCCCCGGTCGAGAATGCAACATAGAATGTATAAGGTTGTTTGTGCTGATCGGGAACGCCAAAATCCATGACCCGTCCCCCCTGTTTCGAAGGACCCACATTCCTGAAGTGGATTTTTTCGACGAGGTGAACCGGAGAAACCTGCTGCCCTGTGACATTGGTTATAAACAATAGAGTACACATCAAGCCGACAACAATGTATTCTTGGACACCGAATTTATTTAAGCTGCTCATCATGCAACCTCCCTCTAATTAATTTCTGAAAGTTTCGAAATCATGATTTTACGGTCACTCAACCGATATCCTGGGTTTACGGAAATAAATTCAAGATGAGGACGAGAGACTTAAAATCAATCACAATCACGGCAATATGAAATTTTCATCATCCAAGTGAGAAATCCTTCGCAGATGAATAAAGCGCCAGCATATTTTCTAATGATACATCGGGCTGAATCGTGTTCGAAGGAGATAGAATGAGTCCCCCGTCTTTTCCGCAACAGGAGATGCGCCGGCGTACTTCAGCAGAAACATCCTCCGGGGTCCCGAAAGGAAGGGTTTCCTGGCATGAAATCGTCCCATGCAAGCACACCCGATCTCCCCAGCGCCCCTTGATCCTAATAACATCCATAGACTCCGGTTGAATGGGATTGATCACATCGAATCCAATCTCCACCAAATCGCCAAACACAGCCTCCATATTTCCATCACTGTGGAACATCGCATAGATATCCCTTTCCTTACGAATCTCTTCCAGCCATATTTTCAACCGCGGTTTAAAATATTTCCGCCATATCTGTGGAGACAACATCATCGTGTCCTGCATGGCGATGTCCCCCATGATGACGAGCATATCGATGCCACATCCAATGATTCGTTTCGATTGTTGAATTCTATGCTCCAGGACCCTGTCTGCTAATGTTTCAACCAGTTGTGGCTCCAGATGCAGATCCATCATATATCGTTCGAATCCCCTGAGTTCCCATGAAGATTTGAAGACATTCCACAACTCAACCGCAACAAAATAATGATCCCCCCAAAAGGTCGTATCACGACGAATATCACGATAACGCTCATCTAATTGGGGATCAGGGAACCGGTACTTTTTCACTTCATCCATTCCGGCATCGGCTAAAGGATGGTATGTATAGAGCCAGTATAATCCGGAATCATGGGGAGCGCGGCAGATGCCATATTCGTCTTCCAACCAGCCATTTTCTCTGGTGATGACCAGATTTTTTCTACCCATTCCGATTTCCGGTATTTGCCATATTGAAGGTCTCGCTCGCTCGGTAAAAGATGCACTCGGTTCCAACATGGAATAACGCAAATCGAGGCCCAATGCTTCCATGATTTCTTCGGGGTCCTTTGTTCCAAAATGGGACTCCAATTTCGACCATACATCTTGTCGGAAATATCCGTCGAGGGGTACACGATCCGGTCTCTGGTGGGTTATTGCGGCAACCACCCGCTCCTTCGAGTTCATGGTTATTCCTTCGCTTTAAGTGGGCATCCGGGAGGATTATTGAGGTTTCGATGTGTTCTATGATCTATTCCAACAGGGTACCTCATCGACTGAGGGTGGTGCCATTCCAGAACCATGACTTTAACGTAGAGAGAGAGAGGTGAGGGGAGTTAAAGTCCTTTCGTGAATGACACGCCACCCTTCATTCGATGATGTAATTACATAAATTTATAGATTAACGGTTTAGATACTTCAATAAAACGACTCCGACCTCGATAGGTTACGAATACGACTAATCCATCCGTATAAGTGATCCTTTGTCTTCGTTTATACAATCTGTGCCTTCATCCATCCGGCAGTATTGTGGAAATTCGCCACAGAACTTCCCGGGGGAACGAGCTCGTCGCAAGCAGCCCTCAGCGAATCGTCCAGGGTCATCTCCAAAACAGGAATGAAGTCATTCAAATGCTCCATTGTCTCAGGACCAATCAACGGAGCGGTGATTCCCGGCTGATCCTTGACCCATAGGACTCCCAACTGGGCCGGTGTTAGACCAGCCTCTCTGGCCAATTTCGAGAACTTTCTGCTTATTTCAATACCCTTGTTCGTTACACGGTCTGCATAGAATCCACCTCGTAAGGAAGCTCGAGAATCGTCAGGATACTTGTTTTCATCTTCATATACCCCGGCTAAAACGCCCATTGCGATAGGTGACCATGCGAATATTATCTTTGAGTCATGGGGATTAATTCGTTCTCAATACGACGGTCTAAGAGATTGTAGGGCGCCTCTTCAGCGGCAAAGCGTGCATAACCTTTGAACTCGGAGATCAGAACAGCTTCCATCACTGCCCAGGCCGGATGGGTCGAACAACCAATGTATCGGATCTTACCCTGACGTACCAAATCCGTCAAAGCACTCAAGGTCTCATCAGGGTGCACTGCCAAATCTTGACGGTGAATCATGTACATGTCAATATAGTCGGTCTGAAAGCGACGCAACGACCTCTCGCACGCATTGATTAGGTTCAAGCGTGAAGGACCGTTCTGATTCGGTCCCAACTCCGGAACGTACTCATCCAGCGTCATCCCAACTTTGCGCTGGCCGTGATCACACTTGGTCATAAGCATTACCGAATTGCGCGTTTTGCTCTTTTTCAGAATCCGACCAATGACTTTCTCGCCTTCACCATCGGCATAGGAATCGCCGGTATCGATGAGGTTGATACCGGCTTCAATAGCAGCATTAAGTATTGGAGCGCATTGTTCTTCCGGAATCGGATCCATAAAACAATCCGTTCCCAAACAAAGGGGCGAGACTTTTGCCCCTGTTCGTCCCAAATAACGATATTCCATGATTTCACCTCCAATTAAGAGTAAAAAGGTTATTTATGGTTCCCCATTGAAAATTCTATTCCGTAAACCGGACAATCTTCATCCCTGTTTCCTTTTCACATGGATCATTGAGCAAATCCAAGCAGACGTGGCAGAAACAGAGTGATCCCCGGGAAATAGGTGATGATAATCAGGGTCGTGAGAAGCACAAGGAGAAAGGGAATCAGCATGCGGATACTTTTTTCGATTGGGATTTTACTAATACCGCAAGCGACGAAGAGACAGATTCCTACAGGGGGTGTTATCATGCCAAGCCCGACATTGGCCTCGACAAGAATACCCAGATGAATGGGATCCAAATCGTATTGAGCGGCCACAGGTACAATAATTGGCATCAGAACGATGATGGCCGGCAAAGCATCCATGACCATTCCTAAAATTAAAAACACGATATTCACGAACAATAAGAATACAACCCAATTTGACGCATACTTGATGATCGCATCGGCAAGAATGTATGGTATGCGTTCAAATGTCAGCACAAATGAAAACATGGAAGCCGTCCCTAACACAAACAACACGACACCTGTCAGACCTGCAGTATGAATGAGCGCCTTTTTGAGACCTTCCACGGTAAGCTCACGGTATACGAAAAACGACAAACAGAAACCGTAAATAACCGCTATTGCAGAGGCCTCGGTTGGGGTGAAGATGCCTCCATAGATGCCCCCGATGACGATAACAATCATGAGCATGGGCAGAATACCGTCTATCAGGATCTTGATTTTCTTTTTCCATGCCAATTTTGGCAACAGAGGAAGATTCAGTTTACGGGCCATAAAATATGCCAGGGTCACCAGTGCTATCCCGTTCACGACTGTCGGGAGAATACCGGCGGCAAAGATTCCGGGAATTGAAATCCCGGCAATGACCCCGATAATGATGAGGTCAATCGATGGAGGTACCAGAGACGATGCACCACCGGCTGCCGCAAATAACGCCGTGGCAAAATCCATCGGATACTTGTTTCGCTTCATTTCAGCAATCATCACCGATCCAATGGCCGCCGTCTTCGCACTCCCGGACCCACAAATGGCTCCAAAGAAGAAAGTCGCAATGGTGACCACAATACCGAGCCCGCCTCGAATCCGTCCAAAAAAGACCATGGCCATATCCACAATGCGCCGAGCAATACCGCCCTGTGACATGATCGCACCGGCTAAAATGAACAGCGGAATGGTCACCAATGTAAACGAATCCAATCCGGATATGAATTTCATGGGCATAAGAATAAAGAATTCCGGGTCCGGAGCAATAAAAATCAGTCCGGCCAATGCGGTTACTGCCAGAGTAATCCCTATAGGAACGGATAAAAGAAGTAGCACAATAAAAGTGATAACGATGACTAATCCCATTTCATCACCTATTTTAAGTTTCTGATTCTTGAGATGACTGGTGTAACTCCTGCAACCAATTTCTAATCACATAATAGAGCATTAATAAGCCACCCACAATTCCTGAAGAATAAGGCACGACCATCGACAATCCGGTACTTGGGGCCGTCTGGCTGGCCATGCTTATGGTATACTCAGTCGCCTTCCAGGTAAAAAGAATAAGGAACAAGGAGATGATCATCATAACGACACCACCGATGACCTTCTGCATGCGCTCCCCCAGCCGGTTGATCAGAAACCGCAGAGCAAAGTGCGACCCTTTCTTAAAAGCATAAGCAGAGGTCAGGGCTGCAAGCCACAGAAACATATACCTTGCCAATTCTTCGGACCAGGCCAATGAAATATGAAAGATATACCTGAACAAAACCTGAATGAAGGTCACGCCAACAATGGCAATCAATAATAAACACAGTGTGCCTTCCAGCGGATTACTGAGAAACCATTTTAGATGATTGTCATGTGCGTCTTTATCCACGTGATCCATACGCCACTCCTTCTTACCAACTCTTACTGTCAAAAACTAACCACACCTGCCTGCCGCCCGTCTGCCTCCTGCCTTCCGTAGACAACCCGGGTGGCAGGCAGGGAGTACACAGAGAAATGATTAATATTATTTATGTTACACAATAAAATCTAATCTCCCCTCTATGTCCTCTTAAATATCGTATCGTTTGATATGCATACGGTACTGTTACTGCTCTCCAACCGCTTCAATGATCTTCACGCCCCCAACTTTACCGGCGTTATTTATGTATACTTGTCTTACTTTTTCCTGAAATGGCCTTTTATCCACTTCAAAAAATTGGATACCCTTATCCTTCAGTTCTGTCAATGCAGCATTGGTCACGGCTTCCATTTCATCCCGTTCAGCGATAACGGAGGCCCGGCCCGCTTCCAAGACCGCATTCTGGACATGGGAAGGCAACTTGTCAAACTGTTTTTTACTAAAGATGAGTGCTATAGCAAGAAACATGTGATTGGTGTAGGAAACATACTTGGTCACTTCGTAGAACCGCTCCTGGATGAGATCGATATGGTCGGTCTCTGCCCCGTCAACCACGCCCATTTGCAATGCCGAATAGAGCTGTCCGAAAGACATGGGGGTGGCCTGTGCACCCAAGGCGTTGAAAGTTTCCACCAGTATGGCACTGGACGGGACACGGATCTTTAAACCCTTGAAATCATCAGGCGTTCGTATCGGTTTTTTCGAGTTCCAAGCATTGCGAATACCCGAAAACCAGTATCCCAGTACCACGCAGTTCAATTTCTTTTCGATAGTTGCAGCCACTTGCCGGCCTATGGGCCCATCCAGGACCCTGTAAAAATGCGGCAAATCACGAAAAATGAATGGGAGGTTGAAGAGCTCGGCCTCCGGCACAAAGGATGCCAGTCCACCACTTCCGGCTGCCGAAGCAGAAAGCAAACCCAACTTGACCATCTGGCTCGCCTCCTCTTCACTGGCTAACTGTGCATTGGGGAAAATCTGAACTTCCACGACACCGTTTGTCTCTGTTTCCAGTACTTCCTTGAACTTTTCAAATCCCTTCTGAAAGGGATGCTGTTCTTTACCGTTGTGGGCGACCTTCAAGATTATTTTTTTGGCAGCCGAACCATCTCTGGACACTGCCTTAGGGGATTCATCGCTGCAGGAAACAGATAAGAAAACGATTGCGCCTATGAATACCATGACTTGATATTTCATTGTTACTCCTAAATTGATCCGTAATTATTTCGTTATGGTAGTCCCATGCTTGCCATGAATAGCAGAACATGCATAATTTAGAGATCCAATGATGCTTTTTTCTCCTCCATTCTCGATAAATTGTATGGCGGCTTCCACTTTTGGCTTCATACTGCCTTCTCCAAAATGTCCTTCAGCAATATATCGCTTGGCTTCCTCGACACTCAGTGAATCAAGCCATTTTTCTTTCGGAGTATTGAAGTTCAAGGCAATCCGGTCAACATTCGTTAAAATCATCAGAATAGCGGCCTTGATATCAATACCAAGACGGCATGCCGAAGAATCTTTGTCAATAACCGCCTCTACACCCACAAGCTGATGATCCTCCCTGACCACCGGAATCCCTCCGCCACCCGAGACAATGACAATTATCTCATCATCAATATTGGCCTTTATCGCGTCTTTCTCAATGATGCTGATCGGTTTTGGAGAGGGCACGATCTTTCTCCACCGTTTATTGTTATCCTCTTTCATTAAAATCGATGTTTTGGCCTGAAGCAAATCAGCTTCTTTCTTCGTATGAAATGGTCCTACCGGCTTTGTAGGATTTTTGAATGCCGGATCAGCTTTGTCGACTTCAACCTGGGTAATAATCGTCAGGATTGGGATATCTATATTTTGACTGGCCAACTCATTCTGCATCGCTTGCTGCATTAAATAACCGATTAATCCCTGTGACTCTGCCGTAAGTACATCAAAAGGCATCGGAGGAACAGATTCTCCAGCCAAACTGTTTTGAATATAAAGATTCCCAACTTGCGGACCATTCCCATGGGTCAGTGCAATGCTATACCCTTCTTTAATGATTTTAACGATCTCAGTTGCGGCTATTTTTACATTGTTGCTCTGTTCTTCATGGGTTCCGTTCTGAGCCGCCTGCAAAATGGCATTGCCGCCCAGGGCAATGACTATTATTTTATTATTCT
>CAZYTI010000040.1:0-12257 GCA_964650065.1 uncultured bacterium | reverse complement strand
ATCGTGGGTGGACATGAGGATCGCCTTTTCATCCTCGCTCAACGATTTTAAGAGATCGATGAATTCCCTGCCGGCTTTGGGATCGAGACCGGATGTGGGTTCATCCAATAGTATCGCGGGGGCATCCTGAAGGATGGCAATGGCAATACCGCATTTTTGACGCATGCCCTTGGAGAAATCTTTCAATTTTTTCCGGTGGCTCTCTTCCGGCAGTCCGACCCGAGTGAGTACACTTCGGTAATCGTACACATGGTAGTCGGTTTTTCCACTGAGGCGGGTGAAGAAATCCACGTTCTGGAGGGCTGTAAAATTCGGATAGAGCATGACATTTTCCGAGACATAAGCCACCATTTTCTTGGCCTCGAGCGGCTCCCGATGTGTGGGAATTCCACTAATTTTTGCCTCGCCTTCAGTTGGTTCTATAAAATTCAAAAACAAGTTGATAGTCGTAGTCTTACCTGCACCATTGGCGCCCAGCATGACGTAGGTCTGTCCTTTACTTACAGAAAAATTGACATGATCTAATGCCAGCACACCATCTTCATACCGTTTTGTCAGGTCTATGGCTTCTAACATGGGCTGAACGTCTGTTGTTATTGATTCAATATTTTGTTTCTCATTCATCGATATCCTCGCATATTATATAAAACAACCATTCAAAAGTATCGTTATCTCAGTGTTCTTCTGTGTCAATCTGTGGTTATGTTTTTAAATTGAAACATTCATTCCCCTTTCCTCCGAATATCCCTCAACATCTCCAGAATCGGGTCGATCACACATTCCGGTTTCTCCACATGCATATTATGTCCCACGCCTTCAACGATGGTATGCTTACCACCGGGTATCAGTTCGAGATATTTCTTCTGATAATCAAAACCGAGTTGCCAGATCTTCTCACCCCCTTCGGGACTGAATCCGGGAGGCTTCGGCCTCATACCTGCTGTCAGCACGGTGAGGGGTATTTGCGGTAATGGTGGACTGTTGCGTAATTGATCCAAAGTGAGTTCCAGACATTCCAGTTCTGTTATCGGTTTTTCCACTGATCCTGACATGCTGAGGATCCGACTTTCCAGCATTTCCAGATCCTTACCTTTGAGTATGTCCCTTTGGGCTTCTCTCAATCCTTCGTGAGATGAATCTTCCAGAATCAACCCTGCCATATCCTCGGGATACAGGGAGGCAAAAAGTCTGACGATTTTTCCGCCATAGGAATGACCCACCAGAACATAGGGACCAGGAACTTCCATTTTCTCAAGAAGTGAATAGAGTTCTACGGCGGTCTGTCTGCCGTCACAGGGTAAATTTCCCAGCTCACTCTTTCCATACCCGGCTCTGTCGTAAGTCACGACGGTTGTATGCTTGGCTATTTCGGGCACAATCGAGTTCCAGTAGATCTGAGGGGCGTTGAAACCACTAACCAATACCACGGCAGGAAAACCTCGGCCGTAAACACAGGCATGTAACTGTCGTCCCCCCACATCGATCATCTTTTCGACCTTCTCTGTTGAAATCTCCGGTATAATTGCGAACTCCTGACCCGGAGATCTGTCTTGTTGAATGGGTGAAGGAGGGAGATCGATCTTATATTTGGCCAATCGACTCTTACCCTGGGCATCAGAAAGAATCACATAGAGATGTTCATCTCGAACGACCAATTGTTCTGCATTACGGAAAAAGAGATCCTCTCCGAAGCGGATTCGCCCACGATACAGGTATTCCCCGTGCAGAGAAAATATATCGATGTGCTGGATGTTTTGGGTGCGGGTGAATTCATCTACCGCAAAGATATAAACGAGACCCTCATTCACCTGAATTCTCATATAATAGGTCAGGGCATCGGGCAGTGAAGCAATGATGGCCTCCGTCTGTTCCGGAGTCCTCCGGGGATTGGTAAAGTATTTTCTCTTTTCTTTTTCAGTAAACGCCTTCCTGTGCCGTTCCAGGCTGAATTGACCGATTCTGCTTCCCCCTGGATCCGTCACGGTAATCTCATATCGATCGCTCCGGCCACAGTACATCTTCCCGGAATTCTCGTCGAATGCCACCTTAACCTGCGGGGTTAGTCCCAGGAAAACATATGAAGGACCGCCTTTCTCCTCCCCCTCCGTAATCTTCACCGGGAATTCTGTAAATGCCTGTGTATCCCCAGTCCCAACATGCAGCTTTTTTAAGACCGCCCTGTCGGGATCTGCCATCTCTGTATCTTCCGATACATAGACAAACGCCTGATCGCTCAGGAAAACCAGCGGAAACCGCTGGAAGAGATTATTGGTTACCGATTGGACATACTCAGCATCCATATTGTAAAAGTGGAGTTTATCGGAAGTGGCAATGACGATCCGTTCCTTTCCCATAAAACAGTTTAAATACCTCGAGATTTCCCCTGGATTCTCACCCTGTGCTGCAAAAGAATCAATGAACCGACCGTCTTGATCGAATAGATAACTCTTTTGATTTTGAAAATCATGAAAAACGATCCTGTCATTCTGTGAGACCCTCAGTTCCGCAGGCATGGCGAATCTTTCATCACCGGCCTGATCGATTTCCCAGATTTTTTGTTGATGAAAATCCCAATCTCCCTTCAGTGCTTTATCTTGATTCTTTACCTGACCTGAAAGCATTGAAATGGAGAGCATTTGAATGAGAACGATAATTAGCATTTTCATGAATCGCCTCCGGAATAATGCCTCATTGATGTTGAGCAAAAGAGAAAATGGTTATCGAGCCGGTTCAGGTTTCTTAAACGTCACCTCTTTCTTTTTCCCCTCCCGGGATATGACCAACCGAACCTCTCCGCCCACATCGATTTCCGAATAAACATCTGCGAATTGTCTGTTGGCTTCGACCGGATTGTCATTCACCGATAGAATAAGATCGCCAACCTGTAACGCACCTTCATCCAGAACATCCTGCAGACCGGCAAATATTTTATGAACAAATACCTGCCCCCCTGTCTCTTTTACGGCCAATACACCTCCTAAATTGGCCAATCGGACGTCCATACCGGGTCCTCCACCTTCTCCTCCCCGAACCATTTTGACTTCTCTCTTCGGGAGTTTCCCGGGATCCACCTTTTTGAAAGAGACGATGAACATTTCCTGTTTACGACGTATTCCCAACTTGACCATCTCACCGGCCTCGAGACCCTCATAGATCTCTTTGAGATCTTTGACCGCCTTAATCCGTTTCGCATTAACCATTAAGATTTCATCCCCCTGTTTCAAATCGATGTCTTCATAACCCTCAGGTCGATTTTCCTTGGGCATGACCATATGAACTTCAATGGTTTCATCCTCGTCGACCAGCACGGCCATCGATTCGATCAGCATGAAAATATTCTCACTGGACTTCCCCTCTAATTTGATCTGAAATTGCTGCGCCAGACCGGCGTGAGCACATATAAATAGGACGCCTATGCAGAATAAAATAAAATTTCTCTTTCTCATAATAAATCCTCCTAAACTGTTTGACCTTGAATTAAACCTCTTTGCACGATAACAAGCGGTGATTTTTTAAATCCAACAAACACTCTTATGAACGATATAAATTAACATTTTGTTTCTATCCAAGATAGTTAAATAATGTTAGAAAGTGTTAAAAAATGTTAAAAAGCAAGATTTTTCCTTTTTTCTTCCGTAAATTAGAATCATGAAGCTCAGCAGAAGAATTGTGACCACGATCATTATTCTCCTGGTCACGGCGCTCAGTGGTCTTTTGATACTACAAATCTCTTTGTTGAATCGGGCTGTCCATCTGGAGATGCAGACCTTTGGACAAAATGTCAACGGGGCATTGAGCAGTATCGTCCAAAAACTTGAGACCCAGGACGTCCTGGTCAAGGTATTCGAGGTGGCGGAAGAACGTGGAAAAGCTGAAGTACGCCAAATAAAAGGAATACAGGCGAGGCGTGGTCAACGGGTCGATCCCAAACTGGAAGGAAAACTTGCTTCTATTCACAAATTTGAAGCCAAAATCGACAGCAATAAAATTGTCTTTCAATTGGAAGCACCCCAACAGGTACGTTTACTTCTGCTGGATTCACTGGGTCAAGAAACCATTGAGGTCATCGATGAATTAAAATCCAGGGGCCGACATGAGATTAAATTGCCCGAGTCCCAACTCTCTAATCAATCGATCCATCTTAAACTCTTCATCGACCGCTCGGCCTATATTATGCAATTGCAGCGCAGCACACCCAAAGATATCACCATCCTGGAAGATCCGGCTTCTACTGAAAAAAGAATGGAATTGGTTGAGCGGATTTTGGACGAATACACTACCTTTACATCGGTACCCATTGAAGATCGCATTCACCCTGCCAAACTGGACACGATCGTTCGTCGTACACTTTTTGAAAATGGAATCGAATTGAATTACGCCTACGGCATCGTATCTACAAAGCAAGATTCAGTGGTGTTGGTGAATCCACCCCAATACAGAAAGGAGATACTCGAATCTCATTTTAAGACCCGATTATTTCCCCATGATGTATTTGTGGAACCCAACGATCTTTCCCTCTTCTTCCCTCGACAGAGAATGCATCTGTACAGCCGACTGGGCCTGTCGGCCGGATCTACATTGTTTTTCATTGCAGTGATTGTTTTCTGTTTTGTATATGTCATACGTGCCATTTCCACACAAAAACGCTTTTCCAATCGTCTGGTCGAATTTATCAACAATATGACCCATGAATTCAAAACACCCATTTCGACCATTTCCCTCGCCGCCGAGACTCTGACACAACCCGCTGTTTTGAAGAACAAAGACCGGTTAAAAAAATACGGCAGGATAATATACGATGAAAGTTCACGGATGCGTCATCAAGTCGAAAAAATATTAGAGATGGCAGCCCTGGAAGCGGGTGATTTTGAATTCGATATCACAGTTATCCACGTCCATGATCTTATTCAAACCGCTGTAAACCATTTTGCCCTCCGGATAAACAAGCGGAATGGCCGTATATCCACCGATTTACAGGCCGCGTCCTGGTTTGTCAAAGCAGACGGTGTCCACATGGAGAACATCATCCACAACTTATTGGATAACGCGGTTAAATACACCCGAAATAATCCGGACATTCTCATTAAGACGGTAAATGAAAAAGATACAATAAAAATCGCTTTTCGAGATAACGGCATCGGACTCCGTCCCGATGAACAGAAACGTATATTTGATAAATACTATCGAGTACCCACAGGAAACATACACGATGTCAAAGGATTCGGCCTCGGCTTGAGTTATGTCAAACTGGTTGTGGAAGCACATAAAGGATCTGTCACGGTCAGGAGTGAACCCGGGAAAGGATCCACCTTTGAAGTCACGTTGCCCGTAAGTAGATAAAAATGAACTAAAAAATATGGTTCGACTTACTCACCAAAACCAATTAAATGACCAATGTCAAAGTCGAAATGACAAATAAATACTCAATGACCAAATCCCAAAATCAGGCATTTGAATTTTAGGAATTGGGATTTCATTTGACATTTGGATTTTGACATTTGACATTCAATAATTACGTAACGAACGCAATACTCATATCGAAAAAATGATACGGACATCAAAATGAATTCCCCCCGTATTCTCTTAGTCGAAGATGATCCCAATCTGGGCACCATTCTGGAAGAATCACTGGAACTCCGGGGATTCACCATTACCCGTTGTGAGGATGGGGAACAGGGTCATTCCGTCTTTCTGCAGGATCGATTCGATTTGTGCCTCATCGATGTCATGCTCCCCAAAAAAGATGGATTCACATTAGCAAAAGAGATACGCCGGATCAATTCGGATATTCCCATTATCTTTCTCACGGCAAAATCTCTAAAAGAAGACCGGATCAGGGGATTTTTAATTGGCGGGGATGATTATATCACCAAACCATTCAGCATGGAAGAACTCATCCTTCGTATACAGGCGGTTCTCAAAAGGAGCAGCACAAAAGGTCAACCGGAAGAACCACCAAAGCCATTTCGGATTGGTAATTATCAATTTGATTATGAACGTCTCTCTTTGGAGCATGAAAAAGACAAGAAAAAACTCACCCACAAAGAGGCGGAACTGCTCCGTCTCCTCTGCCTACATAAAAATCAAATTCTGGAACGGGAGGTCGCTTTAAAACTCATCTGGGATGACGACAGCTTCTTCACAGCCAGGAGCATGGATGTGTACATCTCCAAATTACGAAAATATTTAAAAAAGGATGACAGCATTGAAATCCTGAACATCCATGGAAAAGGATTTAAACTCATGGTCCGTTGATCCCTCAGCGTATTTAGTGTGCCGGGCACGTTTGCATTCACTTTTTTATTCCATTTTTAGGTTTATTTCTCTATCTTAAGATGCTATCATTTTTTCTCCTCAAAGAGGTTGTGTTAAAAGTTATATGAAATTTGAAAATAGGCTCAAGGAACCAAGGAATCTCGTATGAAAAAATATCCTGTCTATTTAGGCGCCTGTTCCGAATTTCACCCTGGAACGATACTCACAACCATACAGGCGGCCCTGAAGCACGTTCCCCTCTTAAAACCTTTAACCGGGAAAATCGTCATCAAGCCCAATCTCGTCATGGCCCATCCCCGGATCGCGACCGAAGGGTATACACGGCCGGAGATCATCGAATCCATCCTTCAAATGATTGAAGAGCGAGGAGAGGATGTCAGAAAAATCGACATCGTAGAGAAATCCGGTCTGGGCATAACCACGGCAAACATGTTCAGATGGGCTGGATATCGCAGGCTGCAGAGGAAATATCCGGTAAAACTATGCAGTATGGAAGAGCGGCCCCGTGTCAAGGTCGTTTTGAAAACGGCCAGACTGCAGCCTTACATATCCATTGCCCGGGAGATGGCGGAAAGGGACTTCCTCATTTTCGTGCCCAAATTGAAAACAAACGTACTGGCCCATGCCTTCACCGGGACCCTTAAACTCAACATCGGCACCATTGATAGCAAAGAGCGGATGTTTCACCACAATATGGATCTTCCCGTTAAAATAGTGGATCTCCTGGAAGCGGCCAATCCCGATCTCATAATCACCGACGGCATTCGCCTTTCTTTTGGCGGAAATCAAATGACCCAACACGGCACCGATTTCGGTGTGATTGCCGTATCCACCAATGCGGTGGCCCACGACATGGTCTGCGCCCGGCTCTTGAATCTAAATCCATTCAAAATTGAGCACATCAAAGAAGCCATGGACCGGGGATACGGTCCAACCTCATTCGATGAGATTGATATTTTCGGAGATTTCCCCATCGAAAAAGGACACAGGATCGTAGAAAAACTGGACTTTGGTTTTTATCCGGTGAAACGTTTCAAGAGTCCATTTCATATCCGGTCGGGAACACCCTATTGCACCGGTGGATGCCACGGCATCTTTTTAGACTGGCTCCATATGATAAAAGATCGCAAACCCGGACTGCTGAAGCGATTCCCCAAATTGACGGTTCTCATCGGGAAGGTCGAAAAACATGTAAAAGACCGCACCGTTCTCCTGATCGGGAACTGTGCCCAGGCTTCTCCACATATCCATGCACGAAGCGTCGTGAAGATCAAGGGATGCCCTCCAACCCACAAACGAATCGTTTGGGATATGATGATTCATTTCTTCTTGCTGGCGCCGTTGGTTCGCCCCTCACTGATTATCGATGGATTCGTGATGTACCCCCTGAAGAAATTCAAGGGATGGCTCGTTAACCTGCGATTTCGTCCCCTTCATTTGAAGGGCTAAAGCCCTTCAAATGAAAAAGAGGTTGGCATGAAAAACACAATTTCGAAAAGAGACACTCTCATTTCCATCAATCCGGCGACCCTGGAGCCTGTCGGTGAGGTCGAATTGACACCTCCCCAGCAGGTCGAAGCGATCGTTCAGAAGGCCAGAAACGCTTTCCCGGCCTGGCGTGATCTGGGTCTTGAAAAACGATCTGAGATCATCAAAAATGCGCAACAGCTATTAATAGAGCGATGCGATGAAATCGGGGAGATGATCACTCTGGAAATGGGCCGGCCTTTCGTTGAATCGGTGGTCTTGGAGGTCGAAGCCGTTGTGGACATGATGGGATACTATTATAGAAATGCACGAAAATATTTAAGCGACCGCAACCTGCCCCTTCACAATATCCTGCTCAAGAGGAGAAAAAGCCACATTCATTTCCAACCCCTGGGTGTCATGGGCATCATATCACCCTGGAACTGGCCGCTTCTGATTCCCATGGGCTGCATCGCACCGGCCCTCATCGCTGGAAATACCGTGGTTCACAAGCATTCTGAGTTGACACCTTTGACCAGCATGAAAATCCGGGAATTATTTCACGAAGCCGGTGTTCCACAGGATGCCTTCCAGATCATCCAGGGGATGGCTCCGGCCGGCCAGGCCCTGGTCGATTCCAGCGTGGAGAAGATTTTCTTTACGGGGAGTACGGAGGTGGGACAAAAAATCATGGAACAAGGATCCCGATCCTTGAAGAAGACCGTCCTGGAATTGGGCGGTCATGATCCGGCCATTGTCTGTGAGGATGCTGATATAGAGAACACGAGCAGCGGGATTGTGTGGGGCAGATTCAGTAATTGTGGACAAAATTGTAATGCCATAGAAAGAGTCTATGTTCATGAAAGTATAGCGGATCCTCTCATAGAGCTCATTATTGAGAAATCCAGGCAGCTGCGTGTCGGGAATGGTATGGATCCGGATACGGATGTAGGCCCCCTGGCCTCCGACGCCCAGAGAATAAAAATGGAAGCCATCACAAAATATGCGGCTGACACCGGAGCAAAAGTTCTTCTGGGGGGACGATCATTGGAAAAACAACCTGGATATTTCTTCCAACCCACCATCATCCTCTGGGATAAGTCCATCCCCAAACCCATTGACCTGGAAATCTTTGGCCCCATTCTGTTTATCACCCCTGTGAGTAATGATGAAGAGGCCATCCGATTAGCCAATCGCTCATCCTTCGGACTTTCCGCTTCGGTGTGGACATCCAACGAAAGGCGGGGCCAGAACATCGCCCGGCTGATTGAAGCGGGTTCCGTGATGATCAACGATTCTGTCGTTGCCTTTGGCATGCCCGAAGCAGATTGGACCGGGATCAAAAACAGTGGTGTGGGCTGGGTGCACGGAGAGAAGGGTCTGGATGAAATGGTCAACATTCAACACATCAATTACGATCCCCAAAACCATACACAGAATTTCTGGTGGTTCCCCTATAATTTGAAAATTCTTGAAACCATGAAAGCCGGATTTGATTTCCTGTTCGGATGCAGCATCGGAAAGAAATTAAAAAGTATTCCCATACTTCTGAAAAATTACTCCGGTTATTTTTTATTCAACCGAAGGAGAAATGACAAACTGTAAACATGAATTAAGGGCATCAACTTACCGGTCGTTTTCTCCACTCACTTTCTTCCAGAGCCGAAAGAAATTTCCACCCATAACTTTACCGACTTCATCGCCCGAATAGCCATGATCCAGCAGCGCCTCGGCAATGGCCATAAAATTGGCCTCATCACCAAAGGCTGGGAGTATGCGCATGCCCCGAAAATCGCTGCCAATCCCGACATGATCGATGCCGGCTAATTTCTTCACATAATCGATATGTTCGACCATGGTTTCCATGGTACCAAATGAAGAAGAGGGCCAGATTCCGATAATTCCTCCAGTACCTGCAATGGTCCGAATCTCCTCATCAGAAAGATACCGGTCTCCTTCATGAAGCGCCTTGACGCCGGTGTGGCTGAAGATGACCGGATGTTCCGACAGTTCCACGGCATCCATGGTGGTCTGTTTATGGGCATGGGCCAGATCGATAACAATACCGAGACGGTTGCATTCCCGGACGACTTCCCTTCCGAAAGGTGTCAGTCCACCGGCCCGATAAGGCCTGGTCTGAATATATCCCAATTCATTGGCCCGGAAATGGACGAGCTGAAGGAGGCGAAGTCCCTGCCCATGGAGTTTCCGTAAATTTTCAATATCCCCTTCAAGACCATCGGCGCCTTCCAGCGCGGCCATGATGGCCAGATGGTCCTGTGCCTTGGCTTTTAATAGACCCGAAGGACTCAAGGCCAGCACGGCCTCTCCCTCTTCAACGGTCCGGAGTATTCTCAACAAACGGTCTTGTGTAAAAGCAAAGGCATCCCCCGGTTGAATCTTATAATCCCGGCCCGTGGGTAACCGGTCGATGGTCGTCCCATCCCGCCTGACGTAACCTCCCTGGTAAGCTGCATCTGTACTGATACAGCACACGACCAGGTCCATCAGACTCCGGCGATACCGATTCAGTTCTTCCTGGCTGATACGAGGTATATTCGCACGATGAAATCTGTCGGGATGAGCATGCATATCTGCGAAAACGACATTCTCGTGAATTTTTTGAACAGAATCCGACTTTCCAGTCTTATCCTGTGAGAATCCGGAATTGAGATGTGTCATACATATCACCAACAAAATAGACACCGAATAACAGGGGGGATAATTACCACAACGCATCGGATTGCCCACCTTAATTGCCACAGACCTTACGGAAGATCCGGATAAAGTTACCCCCTAAAATCTTTTTAATATCATTCTCTTTGTAATCCCGGGCCAACAATTCCTTGGTGATATTGGACAATTTCCCGGTATGCTCCAAACCCAGGGGCGTATTTCCAATTCCATCAAAATCGGAACCCAGGCCCACATGGTCACAATCACCCGTGACTTCGCAGACATGATCGATATGATCCACCACGGTTTTGACATCCACCAGGGTGTGTTCCTTCCTCAATTTTTCCGATTCGAGTCGATATTCTTCAAAGGCCTTCTGCCGTTTTTCAGGATCCGCTTTCATTAACTCCCGGTAATCGGATGGCAATCCATGCCTCTGGGTAATTTCTACCAGGAGCGCATTCATCATCTTATCGAATTCCGCATTTAAAAATCCCGGTGCATAGTTGATTCCAATGACGCCGGCGTTCTCTGCCAATGCCTCTAACATCTCATCAGTCAAATTTCGATGGTGATCGGCCAATTCCCTGCAGCACGAATGAGAGGCGACGATGGGATCCTCAGACAGGCGAATCACATCCCAGAATGTCGAGTCGTGAGCGTGGGATACATCGATGATCATACCCAACGCATTCATCTCTCTGACCACCTTCTCCCCGAATTCGGTGAGTCCATCAAAAGTCGCCTCCTCATCCCCCGATGCATCGGCCCAATCGGTTTTTGTCCAGTGAGTGAGGGTCATCAGTCTCACACCCGATCGATAGAAAGAGCGCAGCATACTCAAATCGTTCTCAATGGCATACCCCCCCTCAATACCGATGAGCATGCCCACTTTACCCTTACCCCGGAGCCTTCGAAATTCATCGTTGTTCCTCACAATAGCCACGTCCTCGGGATTCTCTTCGGCCAAACGATGGACGCCGTCGATCTGGTTGAACGCCCTTTTTGCCGCTTGATATTTTTCCTCCTCGTTGGACGGAGGACCGACGAAGCAGGCAAATACCTGGAGATCCACTGCACCCGCTTTGAGTTTGGGAATGTCGATGTGTCCCTTCTCGTTATCCTTACTCAAATCTTCACCCCTTAATAATCTGCCGATGGTATCGCAGTGAAGATCAACCACAGTGGCATCTTTATGGACAAAATGGATATGATGTTTGGGATCCAACAGATTCTCCTTTGATTTGGATAGATGCACGAGAATATCATGGTGATATTGCGCTGCCAATTGAAGCAACTCCGGTTCGATGATATTGGGTGCATCGCCCGGGTAGTGGTACTCGGGGTGCTCATCATCCAACTCCCGCGTTAGAGGATTCCCGGTACGCAGACTGATGGCCGTGACACCCGTGGGTAAAAAGGCCGAATGATCCGACCCCCGGTAAGCGAGTCGGTATTTGAGTCTCGCTTTGGTTTCTTCATCCATCTGGGACTTGAGGATATCATAAAAATCGGAAAATTCCCACATGCCGCCCACAAAGAAATCCGAATCGCCGCACCCGACCATATCCATATTCATATACACGACCGTACTGTCCAGGGGGAAGACGGGGTTTTTCGTATAATACCTGGAACCCACCAGTCCGATTTCTTCACCGGCCCATGCAGCCAAAACGATGGTTCTGTCCGGTTGAAAGCGGTTGGCCTGAAACACCCGGGCCAGTTCCAGAATGACGGCTATCGATCCCGCATTATCGTCCGCCCCGTTATAGACAAACCCGTCGATGCCTACTCCCAGGTGATCGAGATGCCCGCCGATGACGATGGTTTCTTTTTTC
>CAZYTI010000039.1:1436-12310 GCA_964650065.1 uncultured bacterium | reverse complement strand
GAACCTCCTTATCACGACAACTGGCTAACAACTTATTACGAACACGATGTACCTTCACTTTGGCGGCTTCAAGGGATAGTCCCAGAACACGGGCGACTTCAGCATAAGGCAGGTCGTACTGGACACGCAGAACAAAAGCCGACCGGTCAATCTCCGGTAGAGTCTGAAGTACACGTCGGACCCTCAGCAATTCCATTCGAGATTCCAGGACCTTGTCCGGTTCAGGAGCCGGGTCAGGATAGTCACCTTGTAGGGCAACCCGGCGTTTTCTCTTTCTCTTCTGTTCGAGATATAGATTACGGGCAATTGTGAAAAGATATGCCTTCAGGGTTTCGGTACGAATCGTATTCCTGCGCACCCAGGCACGGACAAACGTCTCAGAAGTGATATCCTCTGCCTCGGAACGGTCACCTGCAAGCCAAAGAGCGAATCGGTATACATCAGATGCATAAGAATCGTACAAATCCTGGAAGTTGAGCATAAGTCTCCTTGAATGACTCCGCTGATTATAATATGCATAAAGAAGGGAAAAGTTACAATACCGAATTTATTACAACGAATTCGATTTTTCAATGGATCAAAAATTCATTTTGATTTTTAAAATGATTGATTTATCTTGCTCCTGAATCATGGGATTTCTCGTCTGATTTTAATTTTTTCTTATTATGCCAATCTTTAAAGTGGAGACCAATGATGATCCTTTTAGGCATAAAACGAAAAATATATTTTATCATATTTGTATTATCTGTTTTTTTGTACTGTAACAAAAGTGGTTTCAGTCCTAAAACGTATGGCACCTCATTCAAAAACGCCAAACAACTCACGATTCTATACACCAACGACGAACACGGATGGATGGAATCCGGAGAGCATGGCGGTGCCGCCGGCATGTTCGGTCTATGGCGTTCTGATGTGAGCAATACCGAAAAAGGTCCCTTCCTTGTTCTGAGCGGTGGGGACAATTGGTCAGGACCGGCTATCTCAACATGGTTTCAGGGTGAATCGATGGTGGAAGTCATGAATGCGATGGGATACGATGCTGCAGCCATCGGCAATCACGAATTCGATTTTAACATTGAAGGTTTAATGACAGGAATCGATCAAGCCGAATTTACTTACCTGGCAGCCAATATCCGTGAAAAGAATACGGGTGAAAGGCCCAAGTTTGCTACACCCTACCTTATGACAGAGATCAATGATATTCATATCGGCGTCGTTGGATTGGCATCTGTCCTGACCCCCCTAACCACTTTTCCGGACCACGTCGCAAACTACGAATTCATCCCTTACGAAGAGGCTTTAGACAAGACGGTACCGGAACTCAGAAAGCGTGGAACCGAATTGGTGATCGTCCTGGGACATATCACAGGCAAAGAGATGCGTGAACTGGCTCCCAAGGCAAAAGAGCTGAAAATTCCATTGATTTTCGGCGGACATAGTCACCTGCGTATCAATGAAACAATTGAGGGTGTCCGTCTGATCATAGCCGGATCACACATGGAGCACTATGCGAAACTGGAAATCCTTTTCGATATCAATGCCGATACGGTTGTCTCGTTGTCGGCAGCCATAGAGGAAAACCGGGGTGGCATTCCCGATAATACAGTGGCGGCCATCGTTGCCAAATGGCACGAACGGACTGAGGCCGAACTCGCCAAAACCATCGGATATGTCAATGAAACCATCGATCGACACTCGGTAGCCTTGGCCAATTTAATCACGGATTCATGGCTGATCGCCGTGCCTACAGGCAACGTGGCCCTGACCAATCGTGGCGGTATCCGACAGTCCATTTCTTCGGGGGAAATCACACTGGCCACTATCGTGGGGGTACTCCCCTTTGAGAATCGACTCGTTCAACTGGATCTTACAGGTAATCAGCTTTTGGATTGCGTACGCGATCTGGAAATGGGTGGTATAACTTCTGTTGGGGGGTACCGCCTGTTTGATGGAACAAATTTCCATGCCGATTCGATCTATCAGGTGGTAACGACAGATTATCTTTACAGCCGTGATGATTATCCGTTCAGCAACCATGATCCCACACCCTATAATACAGGCATTCATTTCCGCCAACCCGTCATCGACTGGATCGAATCCTTAAATACTGATGAGACAAGACCTCTTGACATGCATTTAGATTTAATTCCCAGGAAATGAGTGTGAAGAGAAATTTTTATGCGTTTTCTGAGACTGTTGAGGATAAAGAGGTATCCTTCTCCCTGGAAGGACTGACCTGCCGGTAAATATCAATTATTGGTCATTTTGAATTGCACCTTGTTTTTCCGTTAATTTCCCCTCCGAATGAGCCACAATCACTGTCCCCACCATATCCCCCATGCAATTGATAGTCGTGATCCCCATATCGAGTAAGCGATATATTCCCCCGACAATGGCTGCGATCTCCAGCGGAAGATCGAAGGCTTTCACAAAAATGAGTGCAATGACCAGTCCGCCGCCGGGAATACCGCCCGATCCTGTCTCCAGCAGCAGTCCCACCAAGATGATGGTTATTTGAGATGCCAGACTGAACTCCACACCCGAGGCCTGGGCCGTGAAAAGAAGTACACCCACCAGCATGATGGACGTACCATTCTTGTTCAACTGGGCCCCCAGGGGCAATGTAAATGAATAGATGCTCTTGGGCAGTTTCACACGATCTTCCGCCACCTCCAGAGCGACTGCCAGACTGGCCAGACTGCTGCAGGTGGAGACCGTGGTGGCATACAGGGGTGCCGTGAGTTTAAAAAATGTCACTGGGGACTGCTTCGTGAACACATACAGCAGGATCATGTAGATCACAATCATCAAAACCTGCGTGCCCCAGATACCACCCAGAAATATGGCCAGGGGACCGAAAATGGAAGATCCGTACTGACCGATTGTGGAAGCCGTCAATGCGCCGATACCCAGAGGACCGATACGTAAGACCAAATTCACCAATTTGCGAAATAGCATGGCCAACTGTTGGAAAGCTGTGGACAGGGGCTGACGCTGTTCCGCGGGAAGCATGAGAGTAGCCACGGCCAAAAAAACCGCAAACACCACAATTTGAACCATCTGCCCTGAACCAAAGGCCCTGAATACATTATCCGGCACCATGTTCAAAATGACCTCAGTGATACTGGGTATTTGTCCGAATGTATCCGGAACCTCCTCGGTCAACTGCACACCCACTCCGGGTTTCAACACATGCATGATCGTCAATCCCAGGCACAGAGCCAGCAGGGTCGTACCTAAATAAAACAGAGATATTTTCAGAGAAACTCTTCCAAGGCTCTTGAGATCGGTCAGGCTGGTTAGTCCACCCATCAAATTGAAAAAGACCAGGGGAATGGCCGCCATCATGAGCAATCGTATAAAGAGATCCCCAATAGGCTGAACCACAATTGTCCGTTCACCGAACAGGATCCCCGCAAAAACACCCAATGCCATGAAGATGAGAATTTTGGTTCCAATGGAAAAGCTCCGGTAGCGATGAATTAGTTTCAAAATCATACTCCAAATTTGAGATTTGGAATTTTTAAATCCAACTATTTCAATTCAATCCTAAGTGCTTGAACGCCTCAGACAATAATATCTCATAATAATTTAAATAATTATCTCTCGTGACCGGAATGAACAAGTCCACATTGGCTGCATTGCCTTCCAGAACCTCCCCATTGGGCCGAATCGTATGTCCCATGGACCACATGAATCGGACCACCGGTTTGCCACTGATGGGGAAATGCAAGGTCTCTTCCCACTCCCATGTATTGCTGTACCCTCCCGTGGGCATACCGATTGTATACCCCAGTTCGTTGTCCACAACCGTGGATGCAAATTGATCCAGATGAGATCCACCATGAGGGCCAAAGAGACAAATGAAGGGGCCGCGGAAATGAAGATCTGCCGGTTTTAAAATGCCATCGGAATCCTTGGGCAGATGGGCCAGTTTAAAGGGCACATTGTTGGAATAGGCCTCCCCTTCTTTAATAGCCCGCATGACATCGTTCTCCAGCCAGTCCATCAGCCAGGTACCGTCATCGATGGTCTCCTTCACACCGCTGTCTTCAATTTTCCGTTCTGCATAATCGTTTCTCTTATCCTTAATGAAAGATTCGGTAATATCGCTGATCCGTACATTACCAAATGTCGTCTTAAAAGATTTCGGTGACAACTTTTGGATGGCATACGCCCCCTTGGATCCGCCGCGGCTCCTGGTACCATCCCAGATCATGGCATAATCGAGGAGACCCTGATCCGAAGCATGGGCTACCAGCCGATCCATATCTTCAACCAGATGTTCTCTGAAACCATACCAGTCCATCAGAAGTGCTTTTTTCCCGGCATCATGTCTATATAAATCATACGTCTCAGTGGAAAAGATAAGGCTGAAACCCGGATACTTATTTTCACCGTGGTGCTTGTAATACCCTTCCCATTCGACGGAATCAGGATCGAGGTATGGCAGGACAATGGTATACTGTCCACCGTTTTTCCTCTCGAAGAGACAGGTCAGATCTTCATGTTTTAGAGTCGGAGGTATCCGGTACGTTTGTGTTGGGAGTCCTTCGGCAAACTTCCACCACAATCCGTTAATGGAAGAATATCGATGATAGGGCTCGATGGCATCGAAATACGCCTTGATGGGTTGACCGTTCACTGCCAGTAATTTATCTCCGATCTGTGGTGAATTTTCGCCGGCATAATCCTCGATGTTATTGGCAAAATCACTGACGAAGAAAAAGTAGCCGCCGGGTGAACTGTAATCCACTGCAAACCGCATGGGTACGTGCCGTTCTACGGTGTCTTTCATTCTCAAACCGCCATCGACCAGACCAACACTTAGATGACGATCCTTTCTGGCATTGCTGGTCTTCAGCAAAGCATTGAACAGTTTATCATCCGTATCCGCGGCAATCATTTCATCTCTGAAACGCAGCATGCCGGCCTTCACATCGAGATTCAGTGTTTTATTTTTAATGGCTGAAAAGGCCTCACGCTCTAAAGTTTTTTCCAGAATATAGTCAAATAATGCTGCTCGATCCTCAGGCGTGCTCACCCTGGACGTTATCGAACAGGTACAAGCGAGCAAGAATGGTATTATTATCCAAATAAAGATTTTTAATTGCTGTATCTTCATGCTTTCTCCTCCAAGATATTTTTAATTCCGATTCATAAACCATCGGTAAACCCGATGGTTTATGAATCGGAATTAAGACAGTCCTTCCCGAATCCGGGCCAATCCTTGCTTTAAATCTTCCCAGGATTTCACACTGGTCATACGGACGTATCCCTCGCCACAGGGACCGAATGGCAAACCCGGAACCAGGGCCACGTGCTGCTCCTTGAGCAACCGTTCACAGAAATCAGCAGAAGTTTCTCCCGTCTTTTTTATATCGATCCAGGCGTAAAATGCACCTTCGGGCATTCGGCAGGACAGGTTGGGAATCTTATTGATTTCTTCAGTGACATACCGACATCGCTTCTCCCAGTCCCGCCACATATCTGTGACTTCCGATCGATAATCCTGGGAAAGGGCGAATGCGGCACCGGCCTGGGTGAATGATCCGGCACATGTCATGAGATGCTGTTGGAAGACAACAGCGGCGTTGATGATGGACTCCGGTGCATACATGAAACCAATACGCCAGCCGCCCATGGAAAAGGTTTTGGTAAAACCTATGAGACCGATGGACAGCTCCCTCATACCCGGCCGTGTTGCCATACAAACGTGGCGTCTTCCCCTCCAGGTAATCCGCTCGTAAATTTCATCGGAGATCACCCAGAGGTTGTACTTCTTCGCGATTTCGGCGATCATGTCCAGATCTGCTTCGGTATGAACCGTACCTGTGGGATTCTGCGGTGAACAGATGAGAATGCATCGTGTTTTTGGACCGACAGCATTCTCCAGATCTTCCCGCTGCCACCTGAAATTGTTCTCAGCCCGAAGCGGTACGGGCACGGTTTTTCCACCGGTAAATCCTATGGTCGCCCCATAACTGACAAAGCATGGATCCTCGACGATCACTTCATCACCCGGATTGACGGTGGTCATGAGGGCCAGGGTGAGCCCGTTCTTACACCCCAGAGTGGCAATGACATGCTTATCCGGATCGACCAAGAGATCGTTTTCTTTTTGTAGTTTATTCGCAATACTTTCTCTGTATTCAGGCTTTCCCTGAGCCGGTGTCTGATGGGTATCTCCCTCCTTCATGGCCTCTATTGCCGCTTCATTCACATATTGTGGACTCCCCTCAGCAGCCCGTCCGGCCGAGAAATCAAGAATCTGAATGCCTTCTCTTCTCATTGCTGCTGCCATGTCTGCAATGTGCACCGTGGCCGAGGCAGGTGTCCGTGCAACCCGCTCGGAAAGGGGTCGTATCGATTTGGTCATGATTATCTCCTATTAAACTGAATACTATTGTCAAAAATTAACCACAGAGCACACAGAGAAATTATTAATATTATATAAATTACAAGGCCTTATTTCTCTATCCCCTCTGTGTTCTCTCAAATATCGTATCGTGTGATATGATATTTGTGACTTTTCAACTCCGATATTAAGTAGACACCCAAATCCTTTACCCATCGCTCTTAATAAAATATGCATCTGAACCTTTAGAGGTCCCTACCACATCAACTTCTATCAACTCTAAAATCACCTTATTTTCTCTTAAAATAAATACCAACCATCCCTAATTTGTCTTAAACACTTGTATCCGATTTATATCAACACATTGGAAATGTTACCTCCAGAAATATCTTTATTTGGATTTTCATCTTTAATATGATATTGCAAGAAGCTATTTCTTAGATGCGGTCACCTTTCGAGAACACAGAGTATCTTACTTTTTCTCTGTGTCCTCTGTGGTTTCATGTCTTTCTCTCTTTTTTCATAAAACTTTTGGCACTACCAACTGAACTATCGAAAGGGACGCATTTCCTCTTCGATCTTCTTACTTAACTCCATCAGTTTTACAGCATAGCCTTGCACTGCAGCATCATCTTCGGTCATGGGTTTCCACGTGGTTACTTCTACAGGCTTCCCGTTATCGTCAATCGCTACAAAAACGATAATACATTGGGTCGTCTTATTAAACTGCCGGTTTTTAGGATCTCCTGCACTGACGTCCACCATCATATGCATACTCGTTCGGCCTGTGTAAATCAATCTGGCGTGGACTTCTACCAAATAGCCGATGCGTATGGGCTCATAGAAACGGATGCCCCCGACATAAACCGTGACACAGGGGAGTCCGCACCACCCAACGGCGCATGCATATCCGGCATGGTCTATCCACTTCATCACGGCTCCTCCATGGACTTTCCCAAAAATATTGATATCCGTGGGCTGAGCCAGGAAGCGCAGAGTAATCTCTCTTTCGTGTCCGGGTTGACTTTTCATTTTCTTGCCCTTTATAATATTTCTCATCATTATGGAGAGACGATTTCTCTGATCATATGATACTTCTCCCAAGAAAAAACGAGGGGCCTGAAAAAGGAAATGTGAATAAAATCCCGTTCCTTTTATGGAGTTGGTAGGTCAGTAAATATATAACCTGCGCTGCGGATGCTTTTAATGTATCTGGGTTTTTTAGAATCCTGTTCAAAGTATTTACGCAACCGGGCGATGAAATTATCAACCGTTCGGGTCTCGACTTCCGAGGGAACCTGCCATACGTTCTCCAGCAATTCCTGCCTTGAAACGATCCTGCCCCGATGTTCGACGAGATATTTGAGTACCATGGCCTCATGGGGAGTCAATCGAAATTCAGTTTTACCCGATTTGCATTTGAGTGTTTCAAAATTGACGGTGTTGTGACCGAAACGATAGAGGGGTTGATCATGGAGCCCGGTCTGATACCACTGTTTGCGCCGCAGCATGCCTTTTACACGGAGCAGCAATTCATAGAGATGAAATGGTTTGGTCATGTAATCATCCGCACCAATCCCAAGTCCTTTCAACCGGTCTTTGAGACCGCTCCTCGCTGTGAGCATCAAAATCGGCATTTGTGGATCGTTCGCCCGCATCTTTTCGGCCACCTCGAATCCATTAAAATAGGGCAGCATGATATCGAGAATGACCAAGTCGAACGACTCGGACATAAAACGGTCGATGGCCTGCTTTCCGTCTGCGGCCAACGTAACCAAATATCCATCGCTCGTCAAATTGTATTCCAAACCCACCGCAAGAGACTCTTCATCTTCTACCAGCAAAATTCGGCTGCCCGCAAACTCATCCTGGCTCATCGTCACCCCCCCCGAAATTTTTTAGTGATTCTTAAAAGACCGTTGATATATCGTTTTTTCGTGATTCGATAAATGGGCAATTCAATGAGAAATGCCGTTCCTTTGCCCGATCCTTCACTGTATACGGTGATTTTACCACCATGGGCTTTTACAATTTCCTTCACCCAGGTCAGTCCTAATCCGGTCCCTTTGACGTTGGGAATATCGCGTCTGTATATACGATAAAATTTATTAAATATCTTCTTCTGATCTTTGGATGAGATACCGATGCCATGGTCTATGAATTCAACCAAAGCGTGTTTGGCGGTACAGGAGAGGTTCAGAACAATCTCTGGGGGTGTTTTCGAATACTTTATAGCGTTGTCCATGAGATTGTTAAACACAATGCGCATAGCGTTGCGATCGATCACACAGGGACATTCGGCATTTTCTGAAATGGTTATTGATTGGGATGATAATTTGAATTGGGTCGTCGTATCTTCCATCAATTGACGAAAAGTCGGACCGGCAGTAACGATCTCGAAGTTATAAGCCAACTTTTTCTGTTCCAGACCCGAGATCTCTAAAATCGTATCTATGAGATTCTGAAGACGCCCCGCATCCTTCAACATCATACCGAGAAATTCCTGTTGTTTGGTGAATGGTACAACCCTCATTTTCAGGGTTTCCAGATAAAGTTGAATGGAAGCGAGGGGCGATTTCAGTTCATGGGTAATGTTGGCAATAAAGTGCTCGTACATGGATGTGATTTTAAATTGAATGGTTAAGTGACGGAAAATCAGGGTCATGGCCAGAGCCACGGAAACCATAAGTGCCAGACCACCCAAAAGGGCCAACATGTTGTCTTGTTTGGAAATTAGTTGGGGAGAAAGATTTTCACCCACCTGTTTGAAAATCATGTGGTTGATCACGTATCGGTAAATCCAGAGTCCCACAACCAGGAACCAGGCTAATTGTGCTATACCAAAAATGAAAATGGGATACAGTAATGATCGATTTTTATTCATGACATGAATGTATCTTGAATTATCAAGGGAAATGATTCGATTAATTGCAAGATAGTGGATTTTATTGAAATAGTAAAGTTATTTCAACCTTTTACACTACTTTTACAGTTCATAATTGGAATATTTTGTATAATAGGTTTAGCGAAGGCCGCGAATGACTGGAGGACCGATATGAAAATCTTGTTGATTTATCCTGAAATACCGTCCACCTTCTGGAGCTTCCAGCATGCTTTAAGATTTATTTCAAAGAAAGCCATCGAACCACCTCTGGGATTGATCACTGTGGCTGCCCTGTTACCCAAAAACTGGGAAAAGAAACTGATTGATATGAATGTCTCTCGCTTGAAAGAGGAACATCTGCTCTGGGCGGATTTCGTTTTTTTGAGCGGCATGAACGTGCAAATTCAATCGTTCATGAAAGTGGTCAAACAGTGCAACAAAATGGGTGTCACGGTCGTGGCCGGGGGACCGATGAGTACCACCGACCATCGACAATTTTTAGGCGTCGATCATTTCGTCCTGAATGAGGCCGAAATAACGCTGCCCCTCTTTGTGAAAGACGTCCTGAAGGGCAATCCCAAACCTCTGTACTCATCACAAGATTTTCCTGAACTAAAAGAAACGCTGGTCCCCATGTGGGAATTGCTGGATATGGGTAAATACGCATCCATGAGCATCCAATACTCCCGGGGATGCCCCTTTAACTGTGAGTTCTGCAGCGTGATCCTACTGAATGGACACAAGCCCCGAACCAAAAACACTGCCCAATTCATACACGAGTTAAATACTCTATTTGATCTGGGATGGAGAGGTAATGTCGCCATTGTGGACGACAATCTTATCGGCAACAAGAGGCAATTGAAAAAGGAGCTCTTACCTGCATTAATCGATTGGTCAGAGAGCCATCACTATCCTTTCATGTTTTCCACAGAAGCATCCATCAATCTGGCCGATGATGAGACGCTGGTAAAGCTGTTGGTCAAAGCCGGCATGAAAACCGTATTCGTGGGTATCGAGACGCCCAATGAAGCGAGTCTGGTCGAATGCTCGAAAAAACAGAATCTTCAGCGGGATCTGGTGGCCTCGATCAAAAAACTCCAGCGGCAGGGATTGATTGTCTACGGCGGCTTCATAGTGGGATTCGATTCCGATCCCCAGACAATATTTGAGGATCAAATTCGCTTTATTCAAAAAAGCGGCATTGTCACGGCCATGGTGGGCCTCCTGAGCGCCCTTTCCGGAACCCGCTTATTTCAGCGCTTGAAATCCGAGAATCGTCTGTTGAACCTGTCCAGTGGCAACAATATGGACGGTTCACTGAATTTTATACCGAAAATGAGTTACAAAAAACTCATAAACGGTTATAAATCGCTGCTTCAGACCATCTATTCTCAGAAGGGTTATTATGAGCGGGTGAAGACCTTTCTGCGTGAATACTATCAGCCTTCGGAACGAAAACCCAGAATTACTTTCAGTGATTTGAAGGCCCTTTTGAGATGTTTATGGATACTGGGGATTGTTGAGAAAGAGAGACGCTATTTCTGGAACTTGCTGTTCTTTGCCTTGAAAGAGTGTCCTGAAAAATTCGTGCTAACGGTAACTATGGCTATCTATGGCCTCCATTTCCGACGG
>CAZYTI010000039.1:0-1426 GCA_964650065.1 uncultured bacterium | reverse complement strand
AAGCATGACTGCCACGAGATTTGGATAAACGAATGAATCCACCCACATTACAGAAGGAGAGCCAGCAATGAGCAATCATCCAATGCCGGAACTTCATATCGGAAACCTGACAGCCAAACTCCCCATTATTCAGGGGGGAATGGGCGTTGGGGTCTCCTTATCCGGACTGGCCTCGGCCGTGTCCATTCAGGGAGGTATAGGCGTAATTGCCTCGGCCGGGATTGGCATGTTGGAAGACGATCTCAATCAACATTTCAAGGAAGCCAATGCACGGGCGCTGAGACGGGAAATCCTTACTGCCAAAGCCAAAACCCAGGGACTCATCGGTGTCAATATTATGGTTGCCTTTTCCGATCACGAATCCCTGATTTTAACATCCATGGAGGCAGGAGCCGACCTGATCTTCATCGGGGCAGGTCTACCCATGAGAGTACCCCGTTTGGTCACCCCCGAACGACTCCGGCATGGCCCGACGCGAATCGTGCCCATTGTTTCATCACCTCGAGCAGCAGACCTGATCTGTAGAGCCTGGATGAAATCCGATTGCATCCCCGATGCTTTCGTGGTCGAAGGACCCATGGCCGGAGGGCATCTGGGTTTTAAAAAAGAACAGATCGAAGATCCCGACTACAGTCTCGATATGCTTGTAAAGGAAACAATCGCCACACTACAGCCATACCAGGAACGGCGTGGCAGGGCCATTCCCGTGATCGCTGCAGGAGGTGTCTATTCAGGGGAAGACATCCTTCGATTCATCGGCATGGGTGCCAAAGGTGTTCAGATGGCGACACGCTTTGTGGCGACACATGAATGTGACGCTCACATGAGTTTTAAGAAGGCCTTTCTCAATGCACAGGAAAAAGATCTCATGATCATAGACAGCCCCGTCGGATTGCCGGGTCGTGCTATCCGGAATGGTTTTCTTCAGGATGTATCGGAAGGAATCAACAAACCATTTTCATGTCCATGGAAATGTTTACGCACCTGCGATTTCAAACGTGCGCCCTACTGTATAGGCAGGGCTCTTTGCCAGGCTAAGTTGGGGAACATGGAAGAAGGATTTGTATTCGCCGGAAAAAACGCATGGCGAGCCGATAGGATTGTTTCGGTGAAAGAACTGATGGAGACATTGATCCTGGAATATCAAGAAGCGAGCACATCTGAAATGGTGCCGGTTTGATGCACGATGGAGGAAGCATAAAAATCTAGGCTTATGCAAATTATACTATTCGATTCTCAAGGCTTCCACCGGATTGCTCCTCGCCGCTCGTATCACCTGAAAACTCACAGTCAAAAAAGCAACTGCAAGGGCCATCAATCCCGAAATTACAAAAATATCGAATCCGATGGAAATTCGATATGCGTAATTCCGAAGGAGCCGATGCAAGACCACATAGGCAACCGGCCAGGCGATCAGATTGGATAC
>CAZYTI010000038.1:10560-12323 GCA_964650065.1 uncultured bacterium | reverse complement strand
CAACATTTGCACTTGACGGAAGAATACTGGGATCACCCGTTTCCCCTACCTGAGCATGTATCAACTGAATATTACACATTGATACTAAAATTATAATCGTTTTTGGAATATTAAGTATCTTATAGGGCTTAACACCATTCAAATTTCCACCCCTCTCATTATTTATATTATTGATCTAAATTGATGATACAAAATCGAAAAGTTATGCTATCCGGCTATCATCGGTTGGATCAAAAAAATACAATTTATCCAATTCCAACCTTATTTCGACAAGATCCCCCACACTGTACAACCTATCCGAAGGCATTCTCATGCAATAACTCTTATCATCATCCCTGAAATAAAGAAATATTTCATTCCCAATCGGCTCAACAACATCAACTGTCACTTTTTGAGGTTCACTCAGTGGTATATTATTTACTGCCAACATATCCTTTATTGCTTCCGGACGGACTCCTAAAATAACCTCTTTCTCACGATAACCTTCCAGAGATTTGGTAACTCCATCAGGTATAGTGAATCGCATGAGTCGTGAATGGAAACTCATCGTGGGTTCCAAAAGGACTTGGCCTTTGAAAAAATTCATCGATGGGCTTCCAATAAATCCCGCAACAAACTTATTCGCTGGATTGTTATATAAACTTAATGGCGAAGCGACCTGCTGGATAATGCCATCTTTTAAAACAACGATCTTACTTCCCATTGTCATGGCTTCAACCTGATCATGCGTCACATAAATCATTGTCGTCTGCAGACTTTGATAAAGTCTGTTTATCTCGATGCGCATCTGAACCCTGAGTTTAGCATCCAGATTTGAGAGTGGTTCATCAAATAAGAACACCTTGGGTTTTCGAACAATGGCTCTACCTAAAGCAACACGCTGACGTTGTCCGCCCGAAAGTGCCTTGGGCTTTCGATCCAAAAAATCTTCAATTTGTAGTATTTGAGCAGCCTCACTAACCCGTTCCTGGATGAGCTTCTTCGGAATCTTACGCAGTTTCAAACCAAATGCCAGGTTACCGTAGACGGTCATATGTGGATAGAGTGCGTAATTCTGAAAAACCATTGCAATGTCCCGGGCCTTTGGCTGAACATGATTTACCAGTTTATCGTCAATATAAATTTCACCCTCAGTCACTTCTTCGAGTCCGGCAATCATGCGTAAAAGTGTTGATTTACCACATCCCGACGGACCTACCAGAACCACGAATTCACGATCCTCAATTGTGAGACTTGCATTATCGACTGCTTTCACTTTCTTATCATAGATTTTAGTCACATTTATCAACTCGACCGAGGCCATTTGAACTTTCCTTACTTTAAACCAAATAATTTGATACAATATAATGAAAATTACATTTAGTTAAAAGAGTTTGATTTTGACTAAACGGGAATTTATGATCTATCCGGATTGTCCTCTTGAATCCTCCAAATGAATCAATACCCAATGCGCTAATCTTTCTCCTATTTTTCGGCAAGCAGAAATCTCACATTCCCTTGTTGGTCTTCCTGCAACAACCGCTCCGTAATGCAGGGTAAAGCCATCGGAAACATAATCCGGCACACCAAATACAAGAAAACCAAAATTCATAAGTATGATTAGTATCGAAAGACAGGTGAGTTCAGCTCCTCCACCCCAGCCACCGGAAGATGAAAAGGCACAACCGATCTTACCATCGATTTGCCCCCAGAGATCATCCAATTGATCATCCCAAAATTTTTTCATCTTCCATGAAATGACACCCATGTTCGTTGGACTACCG
>CAZYTI010000038.1:0-10550 GCA_964650065.1 uncultured bacterium | reverse complement strand
TTTTCATGTGTGGCTTCATCCACCGATAATAACTTAATTTGAGTACCGTTAACTTGATTTGCTCCTTCAGCAACATACTGGGCCATTTGTTTCGTATTTCCTGTTGTACTGTCAAAGAGAATAAGTATATTCCCCATAAAGACACCCCTTTTTACTCACTCATATCATGACGATCCATCCTTCCTTTCCGGAAGATATCGAAATACCAGTGAGGATAGATCTTTGTCGGTTCGCTCACTTTATCTAACTGGACCATCTCATCATCTGACAATTGCCAATCAGCCGTAGCCAGATTATCCAGTAATTGCACTTTTGATCTTGCGCCAATGATAACCGATGTTATTCCCGGCTTCTTCAGTAAATAATTTAATGCAATCTGCGTAACAGTCACATTTCGATTTGATTTAAGGCTTCGCATTTTATCGATAATCGTAAATCCTCTATCAAGATCAAGGGGCAAGAGATCCTTTGATGATCGTATACGAGTCCCTTTTGGCCACTCTTCTCTACTGTACTTCCCCGTAAGAAATCCACACTTGGTTGCAATAACCACATCTTTTCTTCTTGGCCCCAATGCTTTCCCCAAAATTATCTCAGATTCTCCTTCGGAATAAACATCGGCTGTATCAAAGAAATTAACTCCCTTATCGATAGCCATGTCCACGAGTTCATTGGCCATTCTCTGATTTTGCGCTCCAAGATTTTCCCATTTACCTTTACCCCCGAATGTCATCACACCGAAGCAAATCTCAGAAACTCGAATACCCGAACGGCCAAGAAATCTATATTTCATTAAAACCTCGTTTTCTCTAGACTAATGAGTTCATTCGATTTCACTGCGGCCTCATCCAAAGCGGTCCTTGGATCGATGTCTCCAACAATAGCCTTCTCTAAAGCTTCTGCTATCAATTGGTTGATCTCAATTTGATAGTGGTCGATACGTTCTCTTCCGAGCCCGATTTTCATTTGTTCTACGAAAGCCTTATGATGAGGATGTTTATCCAAATACTCCTGATATTCTTTCAATTCTAGCGTCGAACGCCTGACAGGGAGATAGCCCGAGCTCATGGAAAACCGTGCCTGTACTTCAAGCCTGAGAATCCATTTGATGAACGACCAGGCCTGGAGCGGATATTTACTCTGTTTAAAGATTGCCAAATGTTCCCCAGCAAGATAGGTGACTTTTTTCACCGGACCGGTCGGCAAAGGGGCAACAGCCCAATTCGTCTGCTTCATTCGTCGATATCGGGGCAGATTCCAGGGACCATCCATAACCATCGCCAACGTATTGGATGCAAAGCCCAGATCATGGGCCAGCGAAAATCGATCGAGCCGTAAATCCTGGTATAATCTTTTCCAGAGCGTCAATGCCTGAACCCCAGCATCACTGTTGAATACGAATTGTTGATTTTGATCTATGATCTGCCCGCCTGCCTGCCAAAGATAAGGTGACCACTGAAGTACCACCCAGATACTTAAGGCACCCGAGGCGGGAAAAACAGGAATATAAAAACCGTACTGATCAAAATGACCATCGCTGTCCTTGTCTAATGTGAGTCTTTTGGCATAATCATACAGTTCATTCCATGTCTGTGGCGGACGTCTAGGATCCAACCCAACCTCATTAAAAAGATCTATATTGTAGAGTAAAGCTAAGGTTGTTGCCTCCATGGGGATTGCATAGAGTGTGTCTTGCCATGAAGCCGCTTGAAGCAGGATTGGAAATATATCGTCTAACGTTTCTTTGCTCAGACCTTCAGGTCCATCAATGAAGTACCTCATTGGATAAATCGCATTGGACTGGACTTATTTTTGTAAGAAATCAGAATGAACCCACGAAATATCCGGGGCAGTACGCGACTGAATAGCAGTGATCAGCTTCTGAACCAGAGCATCCCCTGTTGGAATGTATTGAGCTTTGATATGAATATCTGGGTGAGTCTCTTCAAATTTCCGGATCAGATCCCTCAAGGCGGGCAGGGTGGATGATACAAAACTATGCCAAAACGTGATCGTCACGCTTCCATTCACACTTTCGTTACGATTATCACAATTGAGGATAAGCGTAAAAGCGATTAAACCCAATATGATTTTATTTTTAATCATTTTCATGTCTGGATAATGAATCGATAAATACACACTGACGATTCTATTGAAATACACTCAAATATTCCTTGAAGAATAGGTTGCGATTCACTTTCGAAGCAATTTCATGTGGACCCTTTTCCTGAGCCTCACATTGCGTTTCTCCCAGATTTTCCTTGTTATCCAATTCGATACTTACCATCCCCTTTTCAAAATCACAAATGCCATCATTGAAAATCGTTGTTGCAGCCAGCGGATCATGGAAGGTCAAGCCATCCCATTCATCAAACCAGACAGTTGCAAAATCGAGAATCGGTCCATAAAGATTAAAGTCTGAAAACGTCTCCCTGAAACGTTTCGAATCCATTGTCACCCGCGTGGTCACATCCAATCCGACGGTTCGGTGGATCGCCACTTTCGACCGATAGACGATAGAGGTAGCGTGAGGATCTCCCCTGGCGTTCCACTCCAAAGGATCGATCCCTGGGAGCGTCTTGTAAAAATATCCGCACATCAAAATCAGACCTTTCAGAAGTGATGGTATCTCCGGATCCACCTTAAAAAGTAATCCGATATTCGTCAAAGGACCAATCGTCAAGAGCATGATCTCATGAGGATGTTCCCGGATTGTCTTCCTCAAAAATTCTACAGCTTCACCCTTTGGAAAATACTTCTTATGGTCCCAGCATTCCAGGGCAGAGGCCTGGGCTGCAAATTGTTGTTGCTGAGAGATAAGCATCGGCGACGAACTGCCCGGATATATGGGGATATTCCTACCTGCTCTCAAACAAAGTGCGCTCGCCAGCATAGCCCTTTTCACTGGTTCACCCGTAACCGTCGTGATCCCCAGCAAATCACACCGTGGATTAGCCAACAGATAAGCCAGGCACACGGCATCGTCAATATCGGTCCCGATATCCGTATCTAATAGTACTTTTATCCTCGATTCTGACATATTTTGTTTAATCCGATTTTCTATGATCAGATCGGAGAAGGCGGATATTTGGGCAGCATTGGCACATCGGCATTTATATCCGGGCCGAAAAACTGATAAATAAGCAAATCCAAATCACCCGTATTCTCGATTTCCAACGGTTGTAAGGCCCTCGTGTGGCAAACGATCAATTCATCCTTTCCGGGATTATTCCCCTCAATGGGCACCACTCCATATAATCCTTTACCACGCCATACAAAAATCGTATAGACACCGCGATCTTTCTTTACAAACTTCCCGCCAGGAGAAACAACAATTTTTTTACCGCTGAATTTCAATGTGTTATAAAATATCCAATATTCTTCTCCACCTGGCTGCTTGGTTTCCTCTATCAGAACTGGGGGCGTATAACGATTTTCATAGAAATATGGATCTCCGTTTACTTCCCAATTGATCATATCGAGGATTCGACGTTCCCCGAATTCCTGACGATCTTCGGAGGTCATATCTTTAAACAATAGTTCTTTGTCGATTCGTGTTTCTCCAACCTGAGCTTGAAGCATGGCCAGAACATCCGAGTCCTCTTGTAATTCAATGGTTAATGCGGTGCCGGGTGCATGTAAGGTTCCAGCCGGCACATGAAAACCCTCCCCGGGCATCTGTTGATATGCTCTGGCATACTGGAGGATCGAATCGTCCTTCCACTCAATGAGATGTGTTAGTAATAAATCATACTTTTTTTGTTGGTGGATGTATGGATGCACTCCAAAAAATGTTTCAGGATGTTTCCCCAGATCTACATCTTCAAGAAAATAATACCCTTCTTCTTTTGAATTACAACCGACTAATTGGGCGTGTTCCTGCATTTGATGAACATGATATGGCAATCTATGAGTATAATTAAATATTTTCGGTAATCTTCCGAGGCCATCGTGCGTTCGATTATAGTCCGCTCCCATCACTAAATCACCCGCAATTTCAATCGCATCTTTAAGAGTGACTTCCTCTCGTGATTCGATATTTAAAAAACTCAAACCTTCATCAGGAATTGAGATCTTATTGTCGGCAAGTGTGACAGAACCCAACCATCGTTCACAGATCCCCCCTCTTTCACCCAAATTATATTGATCTTCAGATAATCCGAGACGTCGTCCAGGGGGTATAAATGCCCGGGCCACCCAGGCTGGTTTCAATCGCAGGATACCCTGGTTTTCCAAAATTGCTCTTTCGATAATATCCTGAATATTTGAATTCGTATTTTTCAAGATCTCACTCCTGCAGATTTATTTCTACTACGACATTATTTGTCGAATTCGCCTCGTACATCATACATAACCCGCTTCCATCGCTCTGCAACTTCCAGCTCTTTCCTTCGATACTCGTAACCGACGGAGTGTCCCGAAACATGTTTCTGAATCCATGCGATCGTCTCCGGCATCCACCTCTCGAATGGTGTGGAAGTATAACCTACTACATTCTTGATCTTCTCAAGGCTGAAGACAGCCGTTCGTCGTGTATTGAACGGGAATGCATCGCCGTTGGTGCTCGTGCTGAAGGGTAGACGGTCGAAAACATCCTGTTCAATTTGGACCAGATCAACTTCGCGATCCAACAGTCCGCCAAGCCGCACAAGATATTCATTGAGTGAAAAGATCTCCTCTGCTGCCATGTTGTAGGCTTGCCCAATGGTATTTTCATTGTCCAACAAATCAACGAAAGCGCGAGCCACATCATCCACATACACGTTCTGGAATGCAAAGTCACCGCTGCCTGGGACAAGCAGCGAACCGCCGTCCAAGATGCGCTCTATCCAGAATAAATCATTTAAAGCCGGATCTCCGGGTCCGCATACATACGTAGGACGAAGCATCGTCACTGGGAACGCCTTTTCGTCGTGGGCCGCCCACAGCACATCCTCGCATTGCCGTTTTTTTATGCCATAGTCCATACCAAACGGATTCCGGTCCCAATAATCCATTAACGGTTGTTTATCCTGATCCTCGGTTATGGGGCAATGCACATCCCATGAAACCATGTATATCGACACCGTGCTGCAATGAATGAATCGCCCGATTTTTCCACTGAATAAATCTACCGCCAACTTCGATTGTTCCGGTACATAGGCAACGAAATCGTAGACGGCGTCGTAGGTACCACTACTGAGTACCCTCTCGAGGTCCGCCCTGAGATTTCGGTCACCATAAATGGCGTGAAGTTCCGGGTGTTCCGTAAGAAAACATCTCGACAAACCTCGCTTGAACACCGTTACCTCATGATCCTGCGCAAGAAGCATGTCCACGGTGCATCCGCTGATGAATCCTGTTCCGCCAATGATCAGAATGCGCATCTACGAACCCCTCACTTGACCAGCATCATCTTCTTCATATACGCATCGCCTCCTAATTCCAAACGATATACGTACACTCCGCTGGGATACGCCGATGCGTCAAAGCGTTCAGAATGACTGCCGCGAGGAAGGAACTCATCGATCAGTGTAACAATCTCTCGGCCGAGGATATCATAGATGACGAGCCGTACTTTTCCCTCGTGCGGAAGCGTAAAGCGTACGAAGGTTTGCACGTTGAAAGGATTCGGATAGTTCTGCTCGAGTTCGAAGTCCCGCGGTATGCCGTGCGCCAATTCTTCGCGTACGCCCGTCGTGTTCATCGAATCCGCGAACAGGAATACACGCGTCTGATATGGCTCCATGAAGACCTCCAGCGTGTCCAATTCGTCAATCGTGCCAGATAAGATGTCTCCGTTCATCAGGTCGCTCAGGAAATACTCCGTTCCAGGATGTGCGTTTAACGCCTCAACAGGAATCCGAATCTGTGTCGTAAACGGCGTACCCTTCAGATTTACCACGACGAATGTATGTTCTCTATCATCCCAGCGATGAAATCCCAGAATATGAAGATCGGGCTCAACCTCGATCTCATGATAGTTGTCGCTGCTCAGAGAGGAGCACATCGTTCGAATCCTGGTGAGTTGCTTATAGTAGGTATACAAGCCCGACTCATCATGTGACGCGATCGACCTATATCGATCGAATATCGAGGATGTGAGGAAAGGATGCTCCGAGAATCCGATTTCCTGACCGTTGAAGATAAGAGGAATGCCTTTGAAGGTAAACATCAGGCAGGCCGCCATCTTCGTAACATCAACCCCATGATGCCGAATGAATCGATGCTGGTCGTTATTCTCCAAGAAGCGCAAAATTTTAGCATTCGCGGGGTAGCCTGCTCCCTTATTTGAGAGAATATCCCGGATAAATTTTTTTCTAACGGTAGAATACAAGTTGAAGAAGGTCGGATTTCTGTCCTCTTGCCAATCAAAATAATAATTCGTCGCCCACCAGGCCCATTTGGAGATCCATGATGGATCCCACGACCAGTCGAAAGCCGCATCAAACCTCTCCTCGAACACCCGGTCCCAAGTGGCCTTGTCCTCGGCCAGCATGAATACATCCGGTTTGATGCGTTTCAGCGCCAGACGTAAGTCCCGCGTAAATTCCGGTTTGCGGGCGTTCACGCCCCACACTGCATCGAAACGATATCCATCGATGTCGAACGCCTCGACCCAATAGCAACAGGCTTCCTTCATCCATCCTTGGACCTCCGGATTATCATAATTCAGATTGGGCAGCCAGTCCCAGAAATAGTTCACGAATCCCTGGGACTCCCGGTAGTAATCCGAGTAAGGCACGTTGGGATCGGATGAAGCGTCTCGCTGATAATAATCATAGTAATGCGACAGGGTATCATGCTCAACAGAATGCCGTGCGTAAGGATGCATAATGGAAGTATGATTCGGCACAAAATCCAGGAGCACACGCAGATCCCAGGCATGGGCCGTCTCCACGAGATCACGCAGATCCTCCTTTGTACCGACCTCGTTTCGGACATTGAAATAATCCGTAATCAAATAACCGTGCCCCCCTACATCGTCCGTACCGAATATCGGCTGGAGCCAGATCGTGCTGATCCCCAGGTCTACGAGATCGGGAATCTTGTCAATGATATCCTGGAGTGTACCGTTTTGTACGAAATCGCAGGGTGTGATCTCGTAGATAATCGCCCGGTCGATCCATTCCGCATGATCCGTATGGATGTTGAAAGGATGGATACCGGAAGCATCCACCGTCACAAATGTTCGGGCCTTTCCCACGTCCCCATCGGACTCTGTGACATTCAGGTCAAAATAGTATTCCCCGAAAGGTACGCCTTCATCCAGAGTCAGCAACACCGTGCTGTCTTGGGTCAATCCCATCTCTACCGATCCGGGATTATCCGGGTCTGTGCTCCACACGTATGTTAACGCGCTGCTGTCGGGATTCTCAACCACCGCGCTGTGAAGCGTGATCGTCCTCCCACCCACCGTCGCCCAGGCGAACATCTCCGGCTTGAGGCGGTAGCCCAGTGTTAGACGGAGCGTTTGCGACGTCACCGTCATTCCCGCGCTGTCCGCCTCAATGATGATGGTATTCACTCCTTCGCCCAATCGGAAGGGAACGCGAAATGTACCGTCTGTCGGTTCGATGTCGAAGGTCTGAGGTACGCCGTTCAACAGCAGCGTCCCTTTGTTCACGAACGGTGTGCTCAGCGTTCCCTCGATTACCTGATCCCGGCCCCATACCGTCGCATTTCTCTTATGAAGCGTAATTTGGCTGCCCCAAAGGTCTGCGACAGCAACAAAAAGTAACATATGACAGAGCGTTACACGACACATCACCCTCCTCCTTTCCATATTTTAACGAACCATCTCTTCCGGTAGGTGATAAACGCGATTACCCAGAACACTAAAACATGCGTCACGGCGATGGTCAATCCCCTAAACGCCTCCAATACGATAAAACGTTTATTTTTTGTCATCGGTAATGCTGTTGCAAATCCGGATTCCGGGCATCGATCAATATTTGCCGTACATCTTGGCCACTTCCGCCATTTTAAAGATGTTGGCGTCAGGTGTATCCCTCCCGCACTGGTCGCCTGTGGACAGGATGAATCCACCGCCCTCCGCCGCATCGTCGATCAGCCGCTTGCACTTCTCCTCCACCTGTTCGGGAGTGGCTTTGAGCATGAATTGTGTGGTGTTGATGTTCCCTTTCAGGCAAAGCTTCGAGCCGTAACGCTTCTTGGCCTCCTTCATGTCCACATTGCCACCGGGCGGCTCCTCGAGGGGCTCCATCGAATCCAGGTCCGTCTCCTTGGCTACGATCTCGACCAGTTCCCAGGAGCGGCCGCAGATGTGCAGATGACTAATGGCACGCAATTCCTTGCATAAAGAGGACGCTTTCTGAATAAACGGAAGCTCATACTTTCGGAAAATCGTCGGTGAGCTTACGCTTAAACTGGCACTCGATCCGCCCAACATAATGACATCTGCATCTGCTTCGATCATCGCCCGGATATTGGCCAGTGCCCACTCCAGCCAAAATTCGAAAATTTCATCCATGTAGGCAGCTTCATACATCATGTCCATGAAGCATTGCTCGAATCCACCTTGCCGGTAATGGAAGTACCAATCCTGGAACACGGGCTGCATGCCGAGGAAAACTCCCATGTCACCAATCACCGCTTTATCACGATAGTTCTTCTCCCATTTCCAATCCCCTTCCCCCATCATCTGCCTGATCTTCGGAAAATCTGTCTTCAAATCCTTGATGGGCTTGATGCTGCGCCATGGCGGCTCATCCGGAAAGTAGATTTCCTCCTCGGTGAGATCGCCCAGCGATGTACGGCAGATGCGTTTCACCCGTTTGCCCTTGGGATCGTCCGTGACATCGCTCTCGAATTCAGGACGTCCCTCCGGTCCCACTTGCTTGAGACCGCCATACATGTAAAAGCCGTCCATCCCGAAATATCTGACTGCATCCACGTAAACCTCTCCGTGTGTCGCCGAAGTCCAGCCATAATGCTCCCGGCCATCCAGATGAATCTCATAAAACGGCTTCCCTGCCAAGCGATCGGGTACCATGACCGATATGTCCGGACTGACTGGAACATGATCTGCTTGTCCCCCACGGAGCGTGATCAATAGGCGTTCTTTGGAAGTCATATTTCCCTCACAATTTATCGACTTGGTTACCTGATATTCACTTCATCTCAGCGATATGTCTCTCGAGGGTTTTAGATACAATCGCATCCGGGGCAATTCTGAGTAGAAGGGCTAATTGCCTTTCTGCTCCCTTCCGATCACCGATTTTTACAAAAGCCTCACCGAGCATAAACATTGTCCTGAAAAGTTCTTCCTTTTTCAGCGGTTGATCTTTATTCATATCAGGATCGAGCGCTTCCTTGAAATGAAATATTGCCGTTTCGAAACGATTGGATGATAAAAATGCAGCACCCAGCCTCGCATGAACGGATGGATTTTCTTCGATCTCCAAAGCTCTCAGGAGGGTTTCAACACTCTCTTGTAATTTCTTTTGGTTCAACTGGAGATCCGCGACCATCAATAGCAAATGGTTGGATTCCTGATTATTCTTTGCCAGTGCCCATAATTCTTTCTCAGCCCGTGCCAGATTTTTTTCTTTCAAATAAACGGATGCCAGATCTCTATGGGCTTCTGCCCAACCGATTCTTCGCTGGATATAATCCCATGCGAACCGCTGAGCGACTGTTTTTGGCTCGATTTCAACCCTCTCGGGCGAATCACGAAAGGGCCAACGGTGTTTCAGAATTTCAATATGATATCTGCCTGCCTCCCTGTCAAATTCCGTAACGCCTGAGATCGCCTCATACGCATCGTCAGAACGATCAAAATGCCAGGGCCAGGATTCCCCCTGTGTAATCATGCCATATGTCGCCATGACCCGGCAAATGGTTTTAGCCATCAGGCCATATCCGTTCAATCTCGGGTGCACGTGCTCCCAAAACAATTCCCAGCCTGTAATACCGCCCGGAGAAGCGTTGGCAAAGACCTGCTCTAAATCGACCACACCCACACCATGGGTTTCCCCAATCTCCCTGATAATGGTATTGAATTCGGTGGGAGCACGAAAGCGCAGAGCATCCAAATCCCGTGCGCGCATGTAAGCTTTCCAGGCCTTGAGTGTGTCATGTATTTGTTCATAACATTGCGCCAAATGAAAATATCCGTCAGCTCTAAAGCTGTCCTGCCGAACCGCTTTATGAAGCATTGCTTGAGCCGCAATATAATCACCCTCCTGCTGAAGAATTACGCCCCGATCAAAGGACTGGCGCCAACGAAAACGCTGTTCCTGAGTTAAACTTTCATGGTGTACCGGCATAAATGGTACCTGATCACCTATATTGCTGACCAAGGTACATAGAAGAATGGGTATATTGTGTCTCCGGGCCGTTTGAACAACATCCGTGATGTTATTTTTGAAGTATTCCCTGGCAATTTTGTAGGAATGGCTGCCATAAGGAATGAGCCGATCCTTGGCCATCACTTCCATCAAACTCTGCCCCGAATCTTCGGATTTATTTAATATCAGGGAACTTAAGCCGCGGATCACATTTCTCATCAGCCGAACCAATCTGCTCTTACGCATCATGAGCGCAAA
>CAZYTI010000037.1:0-12346 GCA_964650065.1 uncultured bacterium | reverse complement strand
CACTTAAATATAATAAACTTGGATCACTTTGCCTATGTTTGTATTTTAGAATTTTAGGGTACAGGCAAAAAAATAATTGCAATGGAGAGAACAATCATTTTGGAGGAATCTATATGGAAAATACAGTGCTGCTTAAAGATGGTACTGAAGTCATCATCCGGTCTTTGAGAAAAGACGACATTGATCGGTCCCTGGCCTTTTTCAGATCACTCCCTCTGGAAGATAGACTGTACCTACGAAAAAACGTCACGAGGCTCGAGGTTGTCATGCAGAGGATTCACGATGTTGAATTGAATACGGTGAGACGAGTGGTCGCGTTAGCCGGTGATGATATTGTAGCGGATGGTTCACTGGAGTTGGAACCTCTGGGTTGGAAGGGTCATTTAGGAGAAATACGGGTGATAGTAGCACGTCCCTTTCAGAGAAAAGGACTCGGATTGTCCATGGTACGTGAACTCTATTTATTGGCAGCGAGTGAAAAGGTGGAAGAGCTCGTCGTCAAAATGATGGCCCCTCAGGTCGCGTCTCGAAAAATCGTTGAGAAACTCGGATTCAAAGAAGATATAACACTCTCCAATTATGTGAGAGATATTCAGGGAGAAAGACACGATCTGATTGTGATGCGATGTAATTTGAATTCCGCCTGGGATTCCTTGGATGATTATTTTACCGACACGGATTGGGAACGGAGGAAATGAATCCATTCCAGTTGCATTCCTATTTTTGTAACGGGTGTACGTACACGGCAACGGATCTGGCCGGGATCTCCCGCATGACTTATCAGCCCAATGCGTGTGTGGTACGGCTGATGTGCTCGTCAGGATCGATCCCCAATTAGGTCCAATGACACTGGAACAAATCGTTTGATTTCTACAGTGAGTTCGAAGCATTGGAGCGTTCTGAGAGAGCCGATTCTTGTTCTGTGGGAACCAAGAAAGGGCCCGGAGTTTAATTCTGATCGCCCGACTGAAATTGAGCCGGAAATTGAGATGGAAACGGTGACCGAGTCTCTTTGTATTGATAAGAAGCATTGGCGTTGATTCATGAGTGAAAGTCGTAAAAAGAAAATTGGTATTTTTGTTTGTCATTGTGGTGTGAATATCGCTGGCGTTGTAGACGTGGAAAAAGTGGCCAAGGAGATGGCCTCCTATCCCGATGTGGAATTATCTACCAATTACGTTTACATGTGTTCGGAACCCGGTCAGGCCACCATACTGGAAATGGCCAAGGAAAATAATCTGAATGCGATTATCGTGGCGGCTTGTTCTCCTACCCTTCACGAAATGACCTTCCGGAACGCAGCCCAGTTGGTAGGCATCAACGCCTACCAGGTCGAGATCGCCAATATCCGAGAACAGTGCAGCTTGATTCACCGCGATAAGGAACAGGCCACCCGAAAGGCCCTGGATATCATAAAGACAACGGTAGAAAAGCTTCGATTGGACCAGGCTTTAATCCCAATAAAATGTTCGGTGAATAAGAAAGTTCTGGTGATTGGTGGAGGGATCAGTGGTATTCAGGCGGCCCTGGATGTGGCCAACCATGGCTATCGTGTCGTCATGGTGGAACGCGAGGCCAATATCGGTGGCCATGTGGCCGAACTCTCACAGGTTTTTTTATCTCTTGACCGGGGTCCTGATCTCCTGTCCACAAAGGTGATGGAGGTCCATCGACACCCCAAGATTGAACTTTTCACCCATGCGGAAGTCACATCCCTCAGTGGGTATGTGGGCAATTTTTCAGCAACCCTCAAGAAAAGACCGACCTATGTTCGAGTCGATCGATGTGATGGATGCGGGCTCTGTGTGGAAAAATGTCCGGTGGCGATTCCACCCGAACTTCAGCATCCCTCCCGTAAAAAGGACGCGATTTATCTAACGACCAGTCAGGAGATCCCTCAGCGAGCCGTCATTGATAAGGGTGTCTGTCGACATTTTGGCGGAACATGCACGGAATGTGAGAAAGTCTGTCCCAGGGATGCCATTAGTTTTCGACAGAAGGAAGTCTCCCTGGATCGGCAGATTGGAGCCGTTATTGTATCCACCGGGTTTGATTTGTATGCCAAAGAAGAAATTGGAGAATATTCCGGGGGAAAAAGTTTGGATATTATCGATGGTCTCCAATTTGAGCACCTCTTGACAGAATCTTCCAACAATGGCGGCCTGCTCCGAAGACCCTCGGATGGAAAAGTTCCCAAGAGCGTTGTTTTTATACAGTGTACACGATCCTGGGATCCGGAAAATGGGATGCCGTACTGTTCCAATATCTGTTGTAAATATACGGTGAAACACGCATCCCTCTATCGCAAGGCAGTCCCCGATGGTCAGGCATTTGTTTTTTACATCGACGTCAGAACGGGGGGGAAGGATTGTGATGAGGTTTTTCAGGATGCGATCTAGGGGGTAAGGTATCCAAAGTCTTTCAGGAAGGCGACCAGCTGGTGGTCTGGGGAGCCGATACGTTGACCGGTAGAAGGGTGGATATTTCTTGTGATCTCGTTGTAATGGCCACGGCCGTGAAGCCGAGTCGAGGAGCGAAAGACCTGGCCAAACGGCTCAATATAGCGACCAATGAACATGGATTTTTTGCCGAAATTCATCCAAAATTGCGACCCGTCGAGAGTCCCACTGCAGGTGTATTTTTAGCCGGTTGCGCCAGAGGACCTCTGGATATCCCCGAATCCATCACCTAGGCCTCAGGTGCGGCGAGTAAGGTCATGTCATTGTTTGCGCATGATGTGATTTCCCACGAGCCTATTGTTGCCTATGTGGATGAGGATTTGTGCGTCGGATGTAGTTTGTGCGTTGCGGCCTGTCCATATAATGCACGCGTGTTGGATGAAAGGGTAAAGACGGCTAAAATCATCGATGTGCTCTGCCAGGGATGCGGGGGCTGCGTCGCGGCCTGTCCCAATGGTGCCAGTCAGCAACGGAATTTTAATGCCGAACAGTATATTCATATGATCGATGCCGTTTTTGATGAAAAAACAAAATATTTGTTTTTTTAGGAAAATTTTAGGATATTATCGACTAATTATCTACAGTTCAGTAACGGATTGGTATTATTATAGGTATAGACTCATGCGTGAATCAGAGAGTAAAAATCTACTCGATTATGTTCAGAATAAGAGCGGACAGAATATACTGGCCTGTTACCACTGCAAAAAATGTACGGCAGGTTGTCCGGTGGCTTCGTTCATGGACATTCAACCCAACGCCATCAATCGGATGATACAGTACAATCGGAGAAAGGAAGTTCTGAAAAGTTCCACGATCTGGTTGTGCGCCGGTTGTGAAGCCTGTGGTGTCCGATGTCCCAATGATATCGATATCGCCAAGGTGGCGGACAGCTTAAAACAACTCGCGTTAAAGGAAGGCGTTTCAAGCAAGGAAAAACAGATTCAGGTCATGCACAAGGTGTTCATATCCGGTATTCAAAAAAGAGGTCGCATGCATGAGGTGAGTTTGATCCGTGATATGCGTATGCGATCCGGAGGATACTTCAAGGATATGGGACTGGCCCTTAAAATGTTTCGAATGGGAAAACTCACGATCTTGCCGGAAAAAGTGAAAAATATCAAAGAAGTGAAAAAATTATTTAAGAAAGCAAAGAGGGATCGGTGAACTATTCTTACTATCCCGGGTGCTCCCTTCATGGGGCTTCCAGGGAATATGATACCTCTACACAGATTTTATGCCGGGCATTGGATGTTGAATTAAAAGAGCTGCCCGATTGGATCTGTTGTGGTGCTTCTTCGGGACACAGCGTCGATGAGGTACTGAATATCGGTCTGTCGGCCTATAATTTAAAAATTGCCGAGGGCCAGGGATTCGATGTGGCCGTTCCATGTGCAGCATGTTTCAATCGGTTTAAGGTGGCGGAACATGCCATACGGGAAGATCAACATATCCGGCAACAAATGGTCGATATTCTCGATTTTGATTATCAGGGAACGGTGAAGGTGCTGAATCTGGTGGAACTCATCAGGGACCGTGTGGGCCTGGACACCGTTCAATCAAAAGTGGTAAAGCCCTTAACCGGACTCAGGGTGGCCTCATATTATGGATGTCTCTTGGTCAGACCGCCAGAAGTCACGGGATTCGATGATCCTGAACACCCCCAAAGTCTGGATGAGATCGTGCAATCCATTGGTGCCGAACCGGTGACATGGTCGTATAAGACGGAGTGTTGTGGCGGCAGCCATTCCCTGACCCGGAGTGAGATCGTGAATCACCTGGTCGATTCGATTGTGGACATGGCCAAAGAGGCAGGAGCTCACATCATTACCACGGCCTGTCCGTTGTGTTTTGAGAACCTGGAAATGCGCCAATCGGAACATCATAAATTTCCCATCTTTTATTTTACCGAACTCATGGGACTGGCTCTGGGCCTGAAAGAGAGTGTCCATGGCATGAATAAACATATGGTTGATCCGAAACCCCTATTCAAATCATTGGGATTGTTATAATGAATGAGAAAAATACAGTTGGTTCCGTTCTTGTAATAGGCGGTGGCATTGGGGGAATGCAATCGGCCCTGGATCTGGCCGAGTCCGGCTTCAAGGTTTATTTATTGGATTCGTCTCCGGCCATCGGGGGAACCATGGCCGCATTGGATAAGACGTTTCCGACCAATGACTGTGCCATGTGTGTGATGGCACCCAAATTGGTGGAATGCGGTCGTCATCTGAATATCGAAATTATTACCTGGTCCGATGTGGAATCCATTCAGGGAAGACCTGGAAATTTTAAAGTGAAAATTGCCAAGCATCCCCGTTTCGTGGATCTGACCAAGTGTACGGGATGTGGTCAGTGCATGGCCAACTGCCCCGTTCGGAATCAGCCCCATTTTGAGCAGGACATGGTACCGGAGCCACAATTGGCCGAAGAAGATCTTGATAAAATGAAGCAGATCCTGGACAACTACAACGGGCAGGACGGCATCCTGGTACCCATTCTTCAGGATATCAACGAATCATACCATTATCTGCCCCAAGACCATTTGAAGTATGTGTCCTTTCGCCTGGGCATCCCCTTGAGTCATGTTTATAATATTGCTACCTTTTACAATGCTTTCAGCTTGACACCGCGGGGTAAATATACCATACAGGTTTGCCTGGGGACCGCGTGTCATGTGAAAGGTGCACCAAAAATTTTAGAGGCTCTGGAACGGGAACTGGGTATACCGTCAGGGGAAACCACAGAGGACCGTTTATTCAGTTTGGAGGCAGTACGGTGTCTGGGCTGCTGCGGTCTGGCTCCTGTCATCACAGTGGGTGAAGACGTCTACGGAGAGGTGACCCAGACTAAATTACCGGGGATTTTAAATAGTTACAGGGAAAAAGAAAAGGTCGAATATGCCGAAGTTGAAGCCTGAGGATCTTGAGAAAATCGCCAAGGTCGAAAAGAAAAGGATGGCTCTTCAAGCTGGATCGGAGAGAATGAAGATTACCGTGCATATGGGAACCTGTGGTATCGCAGCCGGCGCCATGAAGACGAAGCATGCATTAGAGACTTTGATAGAGAAGAAGAAGGTAAAAGACATCCTCTTAACGACTTCAGGCTGTGCAGGGCTCTGCAGTAGAGAACCCATGATGACCATAGAGGCCAAAGGTGAGACTCCGGTCACCTATGTAGACCTGACGGAAAAAAAGATCGAAGAGATCGTGAATGACCACCTCCTCAATGCAAAAGTGGTCAGGACTTATACATTGGCCGAGGAGGATGAACCGGTTCCCAGGTTGAATGAAGTCGGATTTTTCATCAAGCAGCGCCCCATTGTACTTAGAAACAGGGGTGTCATAGATCCCGGGAGGATCGAGGAGTACATCGCCCGAGACGGATACAGGGCCCTGGCCAAGGCGTTGAAAGAGATGACACCCCAGGCGGTCGTCAAGGAAATTCAGGACGCCGGTCTCCGCGGACGGGGTGGTGCAGGTTTTCCCACCGGAAAAAAGTGGGAATTATGCAGACGCTCCAAAGGAAAAATCAAGTATATAATCTGTAACGGGGACGAAGGGGATCCGGGTGCATACATGGACCGATCCATTGTTGAGTCTGATCCCCATGCGGTTTTGGAGGGTATGATCATTGGGGCCAATGCCATCGGGGCTTCCCACGGATTCATCTATTTGAGGAGTGAATATCCTCTGGCACTGAAGCAGATCAACCTGGCCATTGATCAGGCCAGAGCCCATGGTCTCCTAGGAAAGGATATTCTGGGTACGGATTTTGATTTTGATATCTCTGTATTCCGTGGGGCGGGTGCTTTCGTATGTGGAGAAGAAACGTCATTGATCGCTTCAGTGGAGGGGAGATCACCGGAACCCAGGTTAAGGCCCCCGTTTCCAGTAGAACGTGGACTGTGGGACCAACCCACCAATATCAATAACGTAGAGACATGGGCCAACGTACCGCAAATTATCCTGAATGGAGCCAAGTGGTATGCCGAAATTGGAACCGAAACCAGCAAGGGGACAAAAGTATTTTCAGTTGTAGGCAATGTGAATAATACCGGTCTCGTGGAAGTTCCCATGGGAATCACTCTTAGAGAAATGGTTTTCGATATTGGCGGCGGAATCCCGAAGAATAAAAAATTTAAAGCGGTCCAGACCGGCGGGCCTTCAGGCGGGTGTATTCCCGAAAGACTCATTGATCTGCCCATTGATTACGAGAAGTTAGCAGAAGCAGGATCGATCATGGGATCCGGCGGTATGATCGTCATGGATGAGAACACATGCATGGTGGATGTCGCTAAATATTTTATCGATTTCCTGCGTGAGGAGTCCTGTGGGAAATGTACCTCATGCCGTGAGGGTACTGAGGCCATGTATAATATTTTAAACAAGATATGTGAAGGTAAGGGTCAGTCTGAGGACATTGCTTTATTGGAGGATCTGGCTGAGGCGATCCAGGAGGGCTCTCTCTGTGGTTTGGGTCAAACCGCACCCAATCCCGTGATGAGCACACTGCGCTATTTCAAAGAAGAATATGAGACACATATCAGAGACAAGCGCTGTCCGGCCGGTGTCTGTAAAAGTTTAATCCGTTACCGAATTGATGAGGAAAAGTGTACCGCTTGTATGGTATGCAAAAAGGGATGTTCCGTGGATGCCATCACCGGTGAAAAGAAACAGTCCCAGCGCATAGATACGGAATTGTGTATCAAATGCGGTGCTTGTTACGAAGTTTGTAAGTTCGATGCTGTCATCGTAGATTAGAATGGATACCTGTTCATGATCAATATAACGCTTAACAATCAAAAACTTCAGGTCGAAGAGGGAACAACCATACTCAAAGCTGCAGAGAACGCCGGTATAAAAATTCCCACCCTCTGTTATCATGCGGCATTGAGTCCTTACGGCGGTTGTCGTGTATGCCTTGTGGAAATTATATCAGGCGGAAAACCGGGCCTCGTTGCTTCATGCCATTATCCGGTGAATGACGGATTGGTCGTGGAAACGGACACTGAAAAAGTGCAAAAAACACGAAAAATGATGCTGGAATTGATCCTTGCCCGCTCTCCGAATTCGGAGACGGTGAATGCATTGGCTGAGGAATATGGCATCACGCAGTCGAGAATAGAGAAAAAAAAGCAGGACGATTGCATCCTCTGCGGACTTTGTGTGCGGATGTGCAAAGAGCGGATGGGCCAGACGGTCCTCGATTTTATCCATCGGGGAAACGAAAGGAAAGTCGGGCCTGCCTTTGATAAGAAATCCCCTATTTGTATAGGGTGTGGAGCCTGTGCCTTTATCTGTCCCACAAATGCCATTGCAGCCGAAGATCTCTGTGAGAAAGATATCGTTCCTCTGGTGTCCGAATTCGAAGGGGGAATCGGAACGAAGCCGGTCATCAATATTCTCTTTCCTCAGGCAGTACCCAATGCACCGGTACTCCTGCAGGAACACTGCCTCCACTTTAATAAGGAGACATGCCAGATTTGTCAAACGGTATGCGAGGCCGATGCCATCGACTATACCATGGAGGAGCAGAAGGAGGAGATCGATGTGGGCGCCGTCATCCTCAGTCCGGGATTTGACCTCTTTGACCCAAAATTGCGGGGTGAATACGGATATTGTGTCTACCCGAATGTGTTTACCTGCAGACAGTTCGAGCGCTTTTTGATTGCATCGGGGCCAACCAAGGGAGAAATTGTTCGACCCTCGGATGGATTACATCCTAAAAAGATCGCATTTATCTCTTGTGTGGGTTCCCGGGATTCGACCTGCGGGAATGAATATTGTTCTTCGGTTTGTTGTATGTATTCCACCAAAGAAGCCATCATTGCCAAGGAACATGAATCGGACATTGAACCCACGATCTTTTACATGGATATGAGGGCTTTTGGCAAGGGATTCGACCGTTATTTTGAGAATGCCAGGGATAATCACAGTATTCGTTACATTCGCTGTATTCCTTCCAAGGTGGTGGAACTACAGCAGTCTAACAATTTACGACTCAAGTATGTACAAGACGATCATAGCATATTAGAAGAAGAATTCGAAATGGTCGTTTTAGCTACCGGGATTCAGCCATCGGAAAAGACCAAGGCATTGGCCGAGCGGTTGGATCTGGATTTGAATGCCTATGGCTTTTGTGAAAAGAGTGGATTTTCTCCCACCGAGACCACACGTCAGGGTATATTTGTCAGTGGCGCTTTCGGTGAACCCAAGGATATTCCGGAGACGGTTATTGAGGCCAGCAGTGCCGCTGCCGAAGCATCAAAACTTTTGGCCCCGGCTCGTGGGACTTTAACCGTGACAAAGGAATATCCCGAAGAGAAGGCTGTTCTCGGTGAAGTCCCGCGTATTGGTGTTTTTATCTGTCGGTGCGGCAGAAACATCGGCGGATTTATCGATGTTCCGGCAGTGGTAGAGTATACGCGCACCTTACCCAACGTGGTCTTCACTGATGAGAATCTTTATACCTGCGCGCAGGATTCCCTGGAAATCATCAAATCCGAGGTCGAGAAGCATAATCTCACTCGTGTGGTCGTGGCCTCATGCACGCCGACCACTCATGCATCTCTATTCCGGGATACCATTCGGGAGGTCGGTCTCAATCCTTACCTGTTTGAGATGGCCAGCCTCAGAGAACATGTTTCCTGGGTACACATGAACGAACCCGAGAAAGCGACAGAGAAGGCCAAGGAAATCGTGGCCATGTCAGTATCCAAGGCGGCTCTGCTTTCACCCATTGGCCGGTCGTCCTTTGAGTTGAACAAGGAGGGCTTGGTCATCGGTGGCGGGCTGTCGGGAATGACGGCCGCCCTGTCTTTAGCCGAGCAAGGTTTTAAAGTTTATCTCGTGGAGAAAGAAGATTGCCTCGGTGGGCATATGGCCGATATTCATTATACCATCACCGGGAAAGATACGGCTGACTTCCTCCGGGAGACGATCCAAAAAGTCCGGGAAAATAATCTCATCCAAGTCTATTTGGAGACTGAGGTCACAGCGCTCACAGGTTATTTAGGGAACTACACGACGACAATCGGTGTCAAAGATCGGGAAGAAAGTGTCGAGATGAAACACGGGATCGTTATCGTGGCCACGGGTGCCACGGCATTTGAACCCAAGGAGTACTTGTACGGACAAAATCCCCAGGTCATCAAACAGACTGAATTTGAAAAGCGGTTGGCCGAGGGTGATGTCTCGGGATTGAATCAAGTGGTGATGATCCAGTGTGTGGGATCCAGAGATGAAGAGCATCCTTATTGCAGTCGTATTTGCTGCTCCCATGCCATAAAAAACGCGCTGAAACTGAAAACACTCAATCCGGAAGCAGAAGTCACGATTCTCTATCGGGATATTCGGACCTATGGCTTTCGGGAAAAGTATTATTTAGAGGCAAGAGAGAAAGGCGTCGTATTCGTGAATTACGATGTGAATCGGAAACCTCAAGTGGACGAAAAAAATGGTAAATTGCATGTGACCTTCATGGATCCGGTGATCGATGAAGAGTTGTCCCTGAATCCGGATCTTCTCGTCCTGAGTACCGGTATGTATCCCGATAATATTGAACTCGCTCAGATTTTGAAATTACCGATCACAGAGGATGGATTCTTCATGGAGGCTCACGCCAAGATACGGCCTCTGGATTTTACGACAGAGGGGATGTTCCTCTGTGGCTTGTCCCATTCTCCCCGGACCATTGAAGAATCCGTGGCCCAGGCCAAAGGGGCTTCCATTCGTGCGGTGACGATTTTGTCCAAGGATAAAATTGAGTCCAAGGCAGAATTGCCCGTGGTGAAGGAGAAGTGGTGTTCCGGATGCGGTATATGTGAATTTATCTGTCCCTATGAAGCCCGAAAGGTGGATCCTGAAACCCACGTGGCCGAAGTGATCGAAGTGCTGTGTCAGGCCTGCGGTGCTTGTGCAGTGGCTTGTCCCAGTGGGGCGACTGAACAGAAAGGATTTGAAAAGAAAGGGATTTTTGCCATGATTGACGCCATCGAAAAATGAAGGAACTATGATGGAATTTGAACCGAAGATTATCGCTTTTGTCTGTAACTGGTGTACCTATGCTGCTGCTGATTTGGCCGGCACGTCGAGAATACAGTATCCGGCCAATGTACGGATCATCCGGTTGATGTGTAGTGGTGCAGTAGATCCGATGTATATCATGAAGGCCCTTCTGGAGGGTGCAGATGGTGTACTCATCGGAGGATGTCATCCGGGTGATTGTCATTACCAAAATGGTAATTATAAGGCCCGACGAAGAATTGCTATACTCAAGACGATTTTAAAAGACCTGGGAATTCCCGACGAAAGAATGCGTTTAAAATGGATCAGTGCCAGTGAAGGACGCATGTTTGCGGAGACCATTAAGACAATGGTTGATGAATTAAAACAATTGGGTCCCAGTCCGCTCAAAACCACGTGGGAGATATAGTCATTTGGCCATGTTCAATTTTCACAAACGATCCAAGGATTGAATAACAATTTAAGGAGATTCCTGTGTTTCTTCCACTTAAAGATGGTAAATTGACCGAGACGATGAACCAGTTTTTTCGCAGTCTATTGGAAAAGAAGATCGTCGACGCATTGATTGTTCCCCAGGCCATTCTTGGAGGAAAGAGTTGCGCGCAGACCCTGGTTCGGGATCCCTCGAAGATTACCCATGCCACGCCGTTCCTACCGGTGCTGATGAACAGCGGAGCCAAGTTGGTTTCATCCCTTACGGCCTGGGATCCGGGCCAAAAGCTGGGTGTTGTACTCAGATCCTGTGAGATTCGTGCCCTCATCGAGTTAGCTAAATTTAAACAGGCCCATTTAGATCCCCTTTTTATTATTGGTGTCGATTGTCTGGGGACGGTCGAATCCCGGGTATTTGAAGAAATGTTGGGGGATGACCATGATTTTAAGATCGAGGCATACCTTTCCGATTTGGTCTCCGGAAATGGTAAAGAGCTTCGAAAAGCATGTCAGGTATGTTGTTATCCCTCACCGGAAAATGTGGATATGAATCTGGGTTTTATAGGGATCGATTCGAATAAGGGGATTTATATAAACACGAACGAAGAAATCGCCAATACTTTAGGTATTGAATCAGAATCAGATGCGGCAGAGAGAGAAAAGGTCCTCGCAAGCATCGTTGCTTCAAAGAAGAAAAAATATGACGAATTTTTGACAGAAATCAGGAAACGATTTAAATCGATACCCGAATTATTAAATGAATTTGCACGATGTAAAAGATGTTACAACTGTCGGGTGGAATGTCCCATTTGTTTTTGCAAAGAATGTGTCTTCATTACAAATATTTTTGATCACAAGCCGGCGCAGTATCTTCGCTGGGCCGAAAGAAAAGGGGCTATGAAACTTCCTGCGGATACACTTCTATTTCACATGACGCGGTTAAATCATATGGTTGCCTCCTGTGTCGAATGTGGTATGTGTAGCAGTGCCTGTCCCAATCAGCTACCGGTGTTTGATCTATTTATGTATGTGGGGAAGGATGTCCAGGCGTTATTCGACTATGTGCCTGGCATGCATGTCGATGACGATCCTCCGTTGAATACTTTCAAAGAGAAAGAGCTGGAGCCCCAGTGATAAAATAGAACTGACCTGCAACGAAAAATTACCTCGCAGGTGTATCTTTGACTTTATATTGTTCAACGCAAAATAATTCTTATAATTAAATAATGATGGAGGTTTACAGTGGCTGACGAAACAAAAATTGGGCAACCATCCCCAGCCGTTCCTGAAGTGGCGTCCTCAAATGATCGGCTCGTCGAGTGTCTGCTGAAGCATGAAAAGTCAACCCAGATAGAATGTCCTTATCTCGGAATGGGTAAGGCAGTTCACTGTCAAGGAAAAGGTGTACAACGATTTGATAAATCCCTGGAT